>NZ_JASCOM010000179.1:0-12425 GCF_029959925.1 Pseudomonas sp. PS02303 | reverse complement strand
GGCAAGCCTCGCTCCTACAAGGACAACGTAAAACGTGTAGGAGCGAGGCTTGCCCGCGAAGAACGATTACGCGGTCTGCGATCAGAATTCCAGTGTGCTGGACAACGAGATCTGCCGCGAATCCCCCATCGACACAAAGAACCGGCTCGCCGCCGAGGTGTAGTAGGTGCGGTCAAACAGGTTCTTCACGTTGAGCTGAAACTTGACCTTCTGCCCTTCGACCTTGGTGTCGTAGGTCGCGAAGGCATCGGCCACGGTGTAGCTCGGCAGGTCGAAATCGTTGACCGCGTTACCCGCCCGCTCGCCAACATACCGCGC
Organism: Pseudomonas sp. PS02303; assembly: GCF_029959925.1. Classification (NCBI taxonomy): domain Bacteria; kingdom Pseudomonadati; phylum Pseudomonadota; class Gammaproteobacteria; order Pseudomonadales; family Pseudomonadaceae; genus Pseudomonas; species Pseudomonas sp. PS02303. The sequence goes on along the minus strand of NZ_JASCOM010000179.1, from coordinate 12,107 downwards.
GCCCGCGCCGACCCGCAGTTGATCGCCGCCCACAATGGTGCCGAAGTCGTAGACCGCCGACAGCGAGCCGCTGTTCTTCGCGACGTTTTGCAGTTTTTTGCCCTTATAGGTCGGGTCTTCGGTGACCTCGGCATCGGTGTAGGCATAGCTGCCGATCAGGCTCCAGCGGTCGCTGAGCTGGCCGCTCAAATCCACTTCAAGACCCCGGGAGCGTACCTCACCGGCGGCGCTGTAAATCGTCACCGGGCCTTCGGAGTTGGCCACCAGCACGTTGCGTTTCTTGATGTCGAACAGCGCGACGTTGCCGGTCACGCGCCCTGGCATGTCGAGCTTGGCGCCGATTTCCCACGACTTGGCTTCTTCCGGCGCGACGCTGCCGTCGAGCACGGTGCTGCTGCCGCTCAACGGCGCGATGGTTGAGTTGGGTTTGAACGATTCGGTGTAGCTGCCGTAGAACGACAGTTCATCGGTGAACCGATAGACCAGACCGGCGCGCGGCACCCATTTCTGACCGTTGCTGTCGGTGTTGGCCTGGAACGGCACGCCTTTGCCGGCGTATTGGTCGTATTCCTGGAAGCGTGCGCCTGCGACGAAAATCCATTGATCGGTGAGGTGGATCGAGTCCTGCAGGAAGATCGAATCGCTGCGCAGTTCATCGGTCTGCGCACTGTCCGCCGGGCTGACCGTGGTGCCGGCGACTTCGCGGCCATAGACCGGGTTGACGTAGCTGAAGGTGCTCAGGCTTTTCTGGCGGATCAGGTCTTCGCGGTAGATCTTGCGGTATTCGTCATCGATGCCGAACACCAGGTCGTGTTGCATACCCAACACGTTCACCTTGCCTTCGAGGCTGGCGGTGGTGAAACGGTCGGTGCTGATCGCGTTTTGAGTGCCGTCCATGCTACGGGTCAGCGTGCCGCGTCGGGTGTCGATGGCGGTGACGCGCACCTGGCTGGCGTCGTAGGTTTCACGGTTCCAGCTGTAGCCGAAATGAGCGTTCCAATTGTCGTTGAGCTCGTGATCGGCCTCGAAGTGGTACAGGTCCGAGCGGCCTTCCATGTTGTTGAAGGGCTCGTCCAGGCGTTCATTGCGCGAGATGTCCAACGGATGGTTGGTGCGCGGATCGATGACCGTGCCGCGGTCGAACGGGGTCAGGAACTCGCGGTGTTCGTAGGAAAACAACAGCGTGGTGCTTTCGCCGAACCACGCCAGCGACGGCGCCACCAACGTCTCGCGGTGGGTGCCGAAGTTGCGCCAGTAATCTTCGTCTTCGTGGTCCAGCACCATACGGTAAGCAAAGCCGGAATCACCCAGTGCGCCGGTGCTGTCGAGGCCACCACCGCTGCCGTTTTTACCGTCGCCGTAGGTCGAACCGCGCAGTGTCAGGGCGTTGTATTGCTCAAGCTCGGGTTTCTTGCTGACCATGTTGACCACGCCGCCCGGGTCCTGGATGCCGTACAGCAGCGAGGCCGGGCCCTTGAGGACTTCGACCCGGTCCACGGTCGCATTCATGCCGCGGCCCTGCACGATCGGCATGCCGTCGCGCATGATCGAGCCGTTGCGGTTGTCGCCGAAACCGCGGGTCATCACCGAGTCCTGGGTGCTCGCCAGCGTGTTGCCCTGAGTGATGCCGCTGACGTTGGCCAGCGCATCATCCAGATTGCGCGGCGCCTGATCGCGAATGACCTGGGCCGGAATGACGTTGACGGTCTGCGGGATGTCCTGGAGCAAGGCCGACGAGCGCATCACCGAGCTGGTGGGCGGCGGCTGATAGCTCATGGACTGATCGGCCACCGAGTTGATGGTGGTGGTGCCCAGATTCAATGTGCCGGCGCTGGGCAGCGGTTCAAGCACCAGGGTGTGAGCATCGCTACGGCGGAAGGTGAGGCCCGAACCGCTGAGCAAACGCTGCAGGGCCTGCTCGGCGCTCAACGGGCCATTGACCGCCGGGGCGGTGAGCCCGTAAGGCGCTTCATCGGTGTAGACCACGCTGATTCCGGTGACGCGGCTGAAGTCGCTCAAGGCCTGGGGCAGCGGTTTGGCAGCGATGGCGAAGCTGAACGGCGTAAGCGGCTGCGTATTGCCCGCCTCAGCGGCCGATGCGACGCTCGAAGGCAGCAAGGCCAACGCCGACATACTCAGTGCAGAAGCACCCAACCACTGTTTGACCGAACCCGGTTTTGCCCTGGACTTCATTGCTCATTGACCTGTGTAGAACCTACGGGATGCGAATGACTCGCAGTTTCAGTCACTACACGGATGGGGGTTGGGTTTACCTCATCATAATTTTGAAAATAATTTTTTGCGGGGTGATGTGGCGTTAAGCCTGACGCCTTCGCGGGCAAGCCTCGCTCCTACAAGGATCGCGCGAACCTGTAGGGGGGCGGGCTTGCCCGCGATGGGGCCGGCAGCCTCACCGCAAAATAATCAGATGCCCCATCACCTTGGTCTGCTCAAACCCCAAAACGCCCTGCAACGAACCCAACACCGCCTGCGGATCCTTGCTCGGAAAACTGCCACTGACCCGCCGCGCGGCCAGTTCATCGTTGAGCAGCACAATCCGCCCCGGGTAATAACGCCCCAGATCCTGCACCACATCGGCCAGGGTGACCTTGTAGTAATTGAGCCAACCCTGACGCCAGGCCAGTTGCGCTTCACTATCAACCACACGCAGCTTTTGCGCCGAACCTTCGCCATACGCCACTTGCTGGCCAGCGGTCAGAATCTGCTGCTCGGCGTGCCTGTCCGCTGTCACGCCGACCCGTCCTGACAGGACCGTGACCTGCGCACCATGGGGCTGCAAACGTACTTCGAACTGAGTGCCGAGCACCCGGGCCTGGCCCTTTTCAGCGTCGACCACAAACGGATCACCCGTGTGGGTCACGCTGAAGAATCCGGCACCGCGACGCAGCTGAACGTGGCGCTCGCCGCCACTGAAATCCACGGCAATGGCGCTGTCGGCGTCCAGCGTCACTTGCGACTGATCGGCCAGCGTCACGGTGCGAATTTCACCTGGCGCAGACACATAGTCCGCCCCCAGATCATCGATCCAGCGCATCGGCTGCCAACCCGCGCCGATGCCGATCATCAGCACCAGGCTCGCGGCCATGGCCAGCGCGCCAGACCAGCGCCGCACGCCGGTGCGTCGGGATCGGTTCATCGCATTGAGGTAACCCTGCAAGGCGAAAGCGTCTTCATCGGCCAGGGTTCGTGCGGGCATTTCGCTCAACTCCCACAGCACTTGCGCCTGGGCATAAGCCTCGGCGTGGGCGGGATCGGCCTGGAGCCAGCGGCTGAAAGTGAGTTGATCGCCGCTGCTCGGCTGGTCGTGCAACAGGCTCAGCCAGGCGAGTGCAGCCTGCTCTTGAGCGGGCGTCGGGGTGACGCGGTCGAGTTGATTCACGGTGCTTTCCCTGGCGTGCGCGTTGGCGGTTCCCGCAAACTGGCCTTGCAGGCATCGAGGGCGCGCATCATGTGTTTTTCCACGGCGCTTTGGGACAGGCCCATGGCCTTGGCGATCTCCGCGTATTTGCGGCCATGGATGCGGTTGAGCAGAAAGATTTGCCGGGTACGTTCCGGCAATGCGCGCAACGCCGCTTCGACGTGACGCAGGTCGTTGCCCGCCTCCAGCGCCGCTTGTGGTTCGCTGCCCTGGCTGTCCGGTTGATCCGGCATCCAGCCTTCGTTGACCCGCACCCGCGTGCCTTCGCTGCGCAAATGGTCGATGGCGATGTTGCCGGCGCAACGCAGCAGGTAAGTGCTGAGTTCCTCGACCTGCACCAGCGGACGCCGCCAGAAACGCAGAAACAAGTCCTGCACCAGATCGGCGGCGGTCGCGCGGCAGCCGACACGCCGGCTCACCAGCGCTTCCATCTGCGAACGCTGGGACAGGAACACCTGAAGGAAATGCGCACGGGCGCCGCGATATTCGTCGTCGCGGGATTCCGGGGGATCGCTGGTCATCACTGCGCCAACACGGCGACGGGACTGGCAAGCAGGCTCAACCCAGCCAACGCCAGGGCCAGTCGCGGGCGATAAGGCATCAACAACACCAGCAGCAAGGCGCTGAGCATCAGCACCGCAAACCACTCCACCAACCCGAGCCCCCAACCGGTTTTCGCCACCGCCGCCCACAACGAAACTGCCAGCAGCAACCAGCCGCCCAACTTGAACGTTTTGCGTCGCCGGGCAGACGGCTGGCGCCCCAGCAGTTCGCCGTGATGCCGATCCATGGATAAACACAGCGCGGTGAAACCGCCGTAGCAGAGCAGCAGGGCCAACAGCATTCAGTTCACCTTTTGCTCAAGCATGATCAATCGGGCGCGTTCTTTGGCGACGCGAACGGTCTGCCCGGTGCGCTGCATTTTCCAGGCAACCCAGGCCAGGAACAGGCCACTGCCCAGGCAGGTCAGATCGAACCCGGCGAGCGTCCAGTCACCTTGAGCCAGCGTCACGCCCAAGTGATACGGCGTGGTCAGCGCGTTCAACAGCGGCACGCCGCAGAACAGCATCGCGGCCAACGCCAATTGCTCGATCCATGCCGCGCGACCACAGCGGAACACTGCGTGAACCACGCTCAAGCCCCAGACGATGAAGAAGCTGTTCACTTCCCACTCCGCCCGGGTGGCCATCTCCACCGGCAGCAACCGATTGGCCCAGAAAAATGCCGCCACCGCGACCACCAGCCCGGACATGCTGGCAATGTTCAGCACTTCCACCAGCCGCAGTTCGAAGGGCATTACGCCGCTTTTCACATGTTTGAGCTGACGCTTGCCGAGCCAGATCACCAGACCGGTTCCGATCATCGCCGTGCTCGCCAACCCGCAGATGAAGTACAGCCAGCGCAGCACGGGGCTCGCGAAATGGCCCATGTGCAAGCCATAGAAACTGCCGGCGATGGCCATCGGCACCGGTTGCTGTGGCGTGGCGCTGAGTTGCTGGCCGGTCACGCCGTGGAAGGTCACCGCGCTGCTGGCGTCATAAATCACGCGGTCTGCATCATCCCTTGAGACGACAATCGAGGCATACGCATCCCCCGGATTGTTCACCGTCAGCCGTTCCGCCCGGCCGCCCGACCACTGCGCGCGCGCCCGCTCCAGCAACGGCGCCATCGGTGCCAGTTCCGCCGGTTTGCCGGCCAGTTCGGGCGTGCCGGAGGCCGGGAATACCTCCGCGTAAAACGCGCGGGGATCGCCTTTGTACGAAGCCAGGATGCTCGCCGGCATCACCATCGCCATGAAAATCACCAGGCTGCTGTAGGTGATCATCAGGTGAAACGGCAACACCAGAACGCCCACCGCGTTGTGCCCGTCCAGCCAGGAACGCTGGCCTTTGCGCGGGCGGAAGGTGAAGAAGTCCTTGAAGATTTTCTTGTGGGTGATGATCCCGGTGATCAAACCGATGAACATCACCATGGCCGCGATGGTCGACAACCAGCGGCCCCACGGATAGGGCATTTGCAGCTGGAAGTGGAAGCGATAGAAGAAATCGCCGCCCATCGATTCGCGGCCCTGCACTTCGCTGCCGGTTTGCGCGTCGAGCAGTTTCTCGGTGAATTGCCCGCGCTCGCCGGGCTTGGCCGGGGTCTGTTGCCAGCGCACTGACAGGCCCGGTTCCCGGGCACTCGGCAGGTCGATCAACCAGCGCGAGGCGCCGGCTGCGTGTTGCTGGAGGTAGTTTTGCGCCAGCGTCAGACTGGCTTCGGAGGTCACCGCACGCGCCGGTATCTCGGGCTGCATCCAGTGACTGATCTCGTCCTTGAAATAGGCGAGCGTGCCGGTCAGGAAAATCGCGAACAACAACCAGCCGAAGGTCAACCCGGCCCAGGTGTGCAACCAGGCCATCGCCTGACGAAATCCCTCTTTCATGCGTGGCCCATCCAATTAGCCAACCCCGACACCGCCGCCAGCAGCAGGCTCGCCAAGATCAATCCGAACCAGGCTCGCCAGGCACTGCGACAGGCAAAACACCAGAGCACCGCGATCAGGTAGGCCAGAAACGAGCTCATCATCCCGGTCACCACCGCTTCGGCCCGGGCCATCGGCAACCATGAACTCAAGCTGACACTGGCCAGCGCTGCGACGATATAGCCGCCCAATACCGCGGCCAGCACTCGAGAAGTGACGGCCAATCGATAAGGAACGGGGAGCGTGCGGGTTTTGCCTTTCATGGTTCGACCTTGAAACCAGGTGAGGCCGCATGAAAGTCATGGGGCCAACAAGACCGCAATATTAATGATAAATATTCTCATACGCAAAAGAGTTCCTATGAGATCGACTGTTCCGGACAGTCCGATTGCGATGCGAGGGGTGCCGAGCCGCTGATCCGCGGGCTCGGGAACGATCAGTTGATTAATCGGCAAAACGAAAACGGGCCTGCATGTGCAGGCCCGTTTTTAAGGGTGGAGAGCGGAAAGGTTAAATGTGGATCAGGCTTCAGCCGTTTTGCGCAGCCTGTTCGTTCTCGAGAAATTCATCTTCCAGCAGCGCATCGGCAGTGGGTCTTTCGAACGGCACCAAAGCGGCACGTGGTTTGCCCCGCAGTTTGCCGAACAGATGCTCAAGCGCATGTTCGAGTTTTTCCGCCGCACCGTCGATTGCTTGCTCCAGGGTGTCGGCTTTATGAGTGACAGAAATCGGTTGGTGGCCTTTTGGCCGCGCTTCCAGTTGGCAGCGCATGTCATGGGGACCTGGCTTGTCGCCATTCTCGTCCCGCAGATGAACCTCGACGCGTGTCAGGTCCTCTTCATAACGTTCGAGCGTGCTCTCAATGGTAGTACGTACCCACTCCTCCAGTCGGATGCTGCTTTGAATATGGTTATCACTGTTGACTTGGATTTGCATAGTTCATCCCTTATTTCAGCTAGCTCGCGAGAGGCGCATCGGCTGGCCCTTGGGCGTCATCACCGTGACCTCTTACTTACACAATCGGTCTGCGCGAAGAACATTTCAACCCCTAAAAAAAGATAAATATGGATTCGCAAAAAAAGTCGGACAACCACCAAAAGCGCTGTTAAGGTCGGGAGTTGGGTCGCCTCTCTCCCCAGTCACAATTGCTCACATCTGTCGCTCCGCCAGCGGGTGCAGACTGCGGAAAATCCCCGCCTCTTCTACCAGCCAGTCATGCACCGCACGCACGCCCGGATGGCTCAGCGCCCCTGGCGCATAGAGCAGCACGTAGCGTTTGTGATTGGGCACCGCCAGCCCGAACGGCACAATCAACGTCCCCCGCTCCAGTTCATCGTTAAGCAACGTGCGCCGCGCAATTGCCACGCCCATGCCGGCAATCGCCGCTTCGATGGTCAGGTGATTGCGGTTGAAGGTATGCCCGCGCCGCACGTCCGCGCCTTCGAAGCCGATGGCATTGAGGTAGAACTCCCATTCTGCGTATTCGTAACTGCCGCGCCAGGCGGTGATGTCGTGCAGCAACGGAAAGTGCACCAGGCCCGCCGGACCGTGCAGCGGCGGTCGGCCACGTAGCAGGCTCGGGGCGCAGACCGGGAATATCTGCTCGTCGAGCAAGGTTGTGGATAACAACCCGGGATAACTGCCGTCATTCAGGTCGATCGCCAGGTCGAAGTCCCCTTCATGCAACGGCACGCTGCTGTCCTCGGCCACCAGGCGCAATTGAATGTCCGGAAAGCGCTGCTGCAAGCGTGGCAGGCGCGGGGTCAGCCACTTGCTCAGGAACGATGGAATCGAACGCACCCGCAGAATTCCGCTGATCATTCCGGCGTCCAGTCGTCGCAATTCCGCATCGATGCTGCCGTAAGCCTCGTTGACGGTGATGGCCAGTCGCTGGCCCTCGGCGCTCAATTCCACGCCGCGCGCACGACGGTGAAACAAGCGAAAGCCCAGCCGCTCTTCCAGTTGGCGGATTTGCTGACTGACCGCACCCGGCGTGATGTGCAGCTCTTCGGCGCAGCGGGTGAACGACAAGTGCCGCGCGGCACAGGAAAACACGTGCAGCCAGACGTAAGTCTGGGCGTGCAATTGGCGACTCATTGTTTAGTCCTGCTAAAGGCTGTCTTAGGAAGTTTCGTTGGTCATGTAGGACCGAGGTCGGCAGTATCGCCGACATTGCGCTTGTCCTACAAAAATGGCAGCGATTTCTCTTCCATTGCTTGTATAGGCTTTAGCATGGCTATCAGTGTTTTCGATCTCTTCAAAGTCGGCATCGGTCCGTCCAGTTCCCACACCGTCGGCCCGATGCGCGCCGCCGCGACCTTCGCCCAGGCACTGATTGACCAGAATTTGCTCGACGCCGTCCGTCGGGTAGAAATCCGCCTTTACGGCTCCCTTTCCGCCACCGGCGTCGGCCACGCGACCGACCGCGCCTGCGTGATGGGCCTGATGGGCGAATGGCCGGACAGCATCGATCCGACCACCATCGACAGCCGAATCCAGACCTTGCGCGAAACCGGCGAACTGACTCTGGCCGGCAACAAGACCATTGCCTTCAACTGGCAACGCGATCTCCTGCTGCTCGATGAGAGTCTGCCCTACCACCCCAACGCCATGTCGCTGACAGCCTTCGGCGAAACCGGTGAGCTGTCGGAGCAAACGTACTACTCGATCGGCGGCGGTTTCATCATCGAAGCGGCGGAAGCCGAGTCCGGCATTGCGCCGGTCAGCGATGTGGTGCTGCCCTACGATTTCTCCAGCGCCGCCGAATTGCTCAAGCTCTGCAACCAGCACGGCTTGCGGGTTTCCGAGTTGATGATGGCCAACGAACTGGCCTGGCGCAGCGAAGCCGAGATCCGTCAGGGCTTGCTGCACATCTGGTCGGTGATGCGTGAGTGCGTCGAGCAAGGCATGCGTCACGAAGGCATCCTGCCCGGTGGTCTGAATGTTCCGCGCCGCGCGGCGAAACTGCACCGCAGCCTGCTGGAAATCGGCAAACCGAATGTCATCACCTCCACGCTGTCGGCCATGGAGTGGGTGAACCTGTTCGCCCTCGCCGTGAACGAAGAAAACGCGGCGGGCGGGCGCATGGTCACGGCACCGACCAACGGCGCAGCAGGGATCATTCCGGCAGTGTTGCACTACTACATGAAATTCAACCCGGACGCGTCGGACGATGACGTGGTCGCCTTCTTTTTGGCTGCGGCGGCCGTAGGCATTCTCTGCAAGAAAAACGCGTCGATCTCCGGTGCCGAAGTCGGCTGCCAGGGTGAAGTCGGTTCCGCCTGCGCCATGGCCGCCGCCGGCCTGGCCGACGTGCTCGGCGCCACGCCCGAGCAACTGGAAAACGCCGCCGAAATCGGCCTGGAGCACAACCTCGGCCTGACTTGCGATCCGGTCGGCGGCCTGGTGCAAGTGCCGTGCATCGAGCGCAATGCCATCGCGGCGGTGAAGGCCATCAATGCCACGCAAATGGCCCTGCGCGGCGACGGCAAACACTTCATTTCCCTGGACCGGGTGATCCGCACCATGCGCGATACCGGCGCCGACATGCATGACAAATACAAAGAGACTTCACGGGGCGGCCTGGCAGTGAGCTGGGTGGAGTGCTGAGGAGCATTCCCTGACCGCCTGCAACACGTGAGCCCGAGCAAGAACAATAACGAGGCCAAACGATGACCGATGTACGTACACCTGCTGCCGAAAACCCCGCTGTAGACCTGACACGCAATAGCGAAATAACCCACAAGGGCTGGAGCAAACACGACACCACCTGGATGCTCGGCCTCTATGGCACGGCGATTGGTGCCGGAACGCTGTTCCTGCCGATCAACGCCGGCGTGGGTGGCTTCTGGCCGCTGCTGATCCTGGCAGTGCTGGCATTCCCCATGACCTACTTCGCTCACCGGGGCCTGACCCGCTTCGTGCTGTCCGGCCGTTCCGGGGACATCACCGAAGTCGTTGAAGAACACTTCGGCATCGGTGCAGGCAAGCTGATCACGCTGCTGTATTTCTTCGCGATCTTCCCGATTCTGCTGGTGTACAGCGTGGCGCTGACCAACACCTTGAGCAGCTTCATGGAGCATCAGTTGCACATCGCCCCCCCACCACGAGCGATTCTGTCGCTGGTGTTGATTCTCGGTCTGATGGCGATCGTGCGCTGCGGCCAGGGCGTCATCGTCAAATGCATGAGCGTGTTGGTTTACCCGTTCGTCGCGGCGTTGCTGCTGCTCGGCGTCAGCCTGATCCCGAACTGGAACGGCGCGTTCTTCGCCACTGCCAGCGAAGGCATGCCGTTGCCGCTGTTCTTCAAAACCCTGTGGCTGGCGATTCCGGTGATGGTGTTCTCGTTCAACCATTCGCCGATCATTTCTGCGTTCGCCGTTGACCAGAAACAGCGTTACGGCGAACAGGCCGAACGCAAGAGCAGCGGCATCCTCGCCATCGCCCACGCGATGATGGTGGTGACGGTGATGTTCTTCTGCTTCAGCTGCGTGCTGGCACTGTCCCCGGCTGACCTGGCGGCGGCGAAGGCGCAGAACATCTCGATCCTGTCGTACCTGGCCAACCACTTCCAGACCCCGGTCATCGCTTATGCCGCGCCGCTGATTGCGCTGGTGGCGATCACCAAATCCTTTCTCGGCCACTACATCGGCGCCAGCGAGGGCTTTCAGGGCCTGATCGTGAAAAGCCTGCGCGGCCGTGGCCGGGTGATGTCGGCGAGCTGGCTGAACCGCATCACGGCGCTGTTCATGATCCTCAGTTGCTGGGCCGTGGCGACCTTCAATCCGAGCATCCTCGGCATGATCGAAACCCTCGGCGGGCCGATCATTGCGTGCCTGTTGTTCCTGATGCCGATGTACGCCATCCGCCGCGTGCCGGCCTTGCGCCAGTACTCCGGGCAAGTGTCGAACGTGTTCGTGGTGTTGATCGGTTTGATTGCACTGTCTGCGATCATCTACTCGTTCATGCCCTGAAACGGGCAGGCAAAAAGAAGGCGGGCCAAGGTGCCCGCCTTTTTTTGGCCGCGATCATTGTTCGACAATTTTTCCGGCATGGCCCTTGCTACATCACCTGCGAGGCAAAAGGACTTTTGAAAACCTCAGCGAGCGGCTTGCCGATGGTCCGGTAACGCGAACCAACCCGATCATGGCCGGTCAACAACTGCACGTTCAATCAGGCGGTGACGCATCATGGACAACCCTTTTCAGCTCATTACCGATGCCTTTGCAGCGGATTATCAGATCAACCTGAGCATTCAGGGTCTGGACGGCAGCATCATGCTGACCCTCTCCAACAGCGGCCATGTGGTTGCCAAGCGGATGATCAGCGCCGAACAGCGCAATGACCCCAAGCGCCTCAAGCGCCTGGTGCAAAGCATTCAGTTCGGCATCGCCATTGAACAGGGCCACAGCGCCGTGGCCATCCTCGAAGCCATGACCGATGGCGACAATCGCAACCTGCCGCCACCCTTGGCCAAAGCCCGGCCTCGCCCGACGATGGGCCTTTAAATCTCGCCCTTCTCGACGTCTGGATGCTCACCGGAACCCGTACCGATCTTGCGTTGCGGGTGCTCGATCTTCACCGAAGGGAACTGCGACGAAGCGTAACGCACCACCAGGATCGCGAACGCCAACAGCAGAATCCCGCCGCACAGGTAGATGATCCCCAGGTCCGGCGGATTGTGGTGCGAGACGTTGGAGATCAGCAGCCGCGTCAGCGCCGTGATCGCCACGTAGATCAGGAAGCGCACCGGCATGTGGTTGGTCTTGAAGTAAATCCCGACCATCGCCCCCAGTTCCAGATAGATGAACAGCAGCAAGATGTCATCGATCTTGATGTGCCCTTCTTCGATCATCCCCAGAAATTCCATCACCGCCGCCCATGCGGTCACTGCACCGATGGCGAACAGCGCCAGGTAGTGGAAGGTCTCGACGAACAGGTTGCCCAGGGACTCTGCCAATTGATGCACGTTCTGCCGCAGGTTCTCGGCCCAGTTGATTTTCACGATGATTCTTCCTTAGCTCGGTTCGAGCGGATAATGCGGTTTTGACGTGACGGTTGTTCTGCATGCAGAAAAAAGGCCAGGGGCTGTTGGGTGAGATGGCGATGGGCTGCCACGGGGCACTTTTTTGGTGTCTCGTCGGGCCCTTCGCGGGCAAGCCTCGCTCCTACAGATCACATCAACCTGTAGGAGCGAGGCTTGCC
>NZ_JASCOM010000178.1:0-12455 GCF_029959925.1 Pseudomonas sp. PS02303 | reverse complement strand
CGCTCCGCGTGGGAATGCCTCCAGTGACGCTCTGCGTCACATCGCAGGGACGCGGAGCGTCCCGGGGCTGCATTCCCACGCGGAGCGTGGGGAACGATCATGTCGGAGCGAGCCTGCTCGCGATGGGAGAGACCCCGTACTGGATCAACCCTCAGGACTCAGGATCAACACCGCCAACGGTGGCAGATTCAACACCAGTGAAATGTTCTGGCCATGGCTCGGCTCTTCCTCGGTAAACGCCCCGCCGCTGTTGCCATAATTGGACCCGGCATACATCGCCGCGTCGCTGTTGATCACCTCGCCCCAGCGCCCGGCGAACGGTACGCCGATGCGATAGGCCTGACGCGGCACCGGTGTGAAATTCGCCACCACCAACACCGGCCGCCCTTCCTTGCTCCAACGCAGGAACGCGTAAACGCTGTTGATCGCATCATCGCCGATCAACCACTGGAAGCCTTGCGGCGCGTCGTCCTGGTCATGCATCGCCGGCTCTTCGCGGTACAGCCGATTGAGGTCGCCGACCAGTTTCTGCACACCCTTGTGTTCGGAGTATTGCAGCAGGTACCAATCCAGTTGCTGATCGTGATTCCACTCGCGCCACTGGCCGAACTCGCAGCCCATGAACAGCAGTTTCTTGCCAGGATGCGCCCACATGAAGCTCAAATAGGCCCGCAGGTTGGCAAATTTCTGCCAGCGGTCGCCAGGCATCTTGTCGATCAGCGAGTGCTTGCCGTGCACCACTTCATCGTGGGAGATCGGCAGAATGAAACGCTCGGACCAGGCATACACCAGGCCGAAACTCAGCTCGTTGTGGTGATGGGCGCGGTACACCGGATCCTGTTGGATGTAATGCAGCGAATCGTGCATCCAACCCATGTTCCACTTGTAGTCAAAGCCCAGCCCGCCCTGTTGCGTGCTCTGGCTGACACCCGGCCACGCGGTGGACTCCTCGGCAATCACCAGCGCACCGGGCGCTTCGATGTTGACCACGTCGTTGAGGTGACGCAGGAAGTCGATGGCTTCGAGGTTCTCGCGCCCGCCGTGACGGTTTGGCACCCATTCGCCGGCCTTGCGCGAGTAATCGCGATAGAGCATCGACGCCACGGCATCGACCCGCAGGCCATCGACGTGGAAATGCTTGAGCCAGTGCAGCGCCGAGGCCAGCATGTAGCCGTGCACTTCGGTGCGGCCCAGGTTATAGATCAGCGTGTCCCAGTCCTGATGGAAACCTTCCTGCGGATTGCCGTATTCGTACAACGCGGTGCCATCGAATTGCGCCAGGCCGTGGGTATCGGTGGGGAAATGCGCCGGCACCCAATCGAGGATCACGCCGATGTCAGCCTGGTGACAGGCGTTGACGAAGGCGGCGAAGTCATCCGGCGAACCATAACGGGCGCTCGGGGCGAATTGCGAGAGCAGTTGGTAACCCCAGGAACCGCCGAACGGGTGTTCCATGATCGGCATCAGCTCGATGTGGGTGAAGCCCAGTTCCTTCACATAAGGAATCAGCCGCTCGCCCAGTTCGTGCCAGGTGTACTGGCGCGCCACTTCACCCAGATCGTCCAGCTCGCATTGCCACGAGCCGGCGTGCAATTCATAGATCGACAGCGGCGCACTCGGCAGATGACGCTCGCCACGAGACTCCATCCACGCCTGATCCTGCCAGTCGATGTTCAACGGTGAGGCGACTTTGGACGCGGTATCCGGCGGCAGCGAGGTGGCCAATGCCATCGGGTCAGCCTTGAGCGGCAGAATCCCGTGGGCGCCGAGGATTTCGTATTTGTAGGTTTCCCCTGCCTGCAAACGCGGGATGAACACTTCCCAGACCCCGGTGGGATGGCGCAAACGCATCGGGTGCCGACGACCGTCCCAGTTGTTGAAGTCACCGACCACCGACACCCGTTTGGCATTCGGCGCCCACACGGCGAAACGCACGCCGTCGACGCCGTCCACCGTCTTCAGCTGCGCGCCGAGGCAGGCGCTGAGGTCGCGATGATTGCCTTCGGCGAACAGGTACAAGTCCATTTCGCCGAGTAATGGGCCAAAGCTGTAAGGGTCCTCGGAAACCTGTTCGCCACCGGCCCAACGGGTGCGCAAAAGATACGGCTGCGCCCGATCGAAGTGCCCGACAAACAGGCCCGGCGTCTGAGTGGCTTCAAGGTTGCCGAGTTCTTCCTCGGAGTCCCTGGCCAGTACCTGCACGCTCAGCGCGTCTGGCAGATACGCTCGAATGAATTGTCCGCCGGCGTCATCGCCGTGGGGGCCGAGAATTGCAAAAGGGTCGTGATGTTCGGCGCGTACCAGCGCGTCGATATCCCGCGATCTGGGCAGCAACGCTTCTTTAGCGTGACCCTGTTCCTTGTTCGAGAAACTCATGACTACTCTCCACCAAGCTCGGAAAAGGGTTTAAGCCCACTCAATAATCCATACAAACCGTGCAATGGCACCGGCAGCCACGTGGGGCGATTTTCAGCCTCATAGGCCACCTCATACGCCGCCTTCTCCAGCCCGAACAACGCCAACGCGGCGTCCTCGCCTTCCGGATCTTGCCACGCATGAGCAAGACTAGCTGCCGCCAGCCGATAAGCGTCGACAAATGCCTGTTTTGCTTCATTCAAATAACGGTCGGCTACCCGTTGCCGTGCCGCTCGGGCTTCGGCGGTGTTGTCGACGTTATGCACGTTGATCGCCATCGCCGCGGCGTAATCGAAGGAGCGCAACACGCCACTGACATCTTTGTACGGGCTGTGCTTGCCGCGTCGTTCGCTCAGCGGCCGTGCCGGCTCGCCTTCGAAGTCGATCAAGAAGGCGTCGCCCTTGATCACCAGCACCTGACCCAGGTGCAAATCGCCGTGGACGCGAATGCGCAAACCACCGACGGCTTTTTCGCCCAGGTCCTGGACATGACTGAGGATGGCTTTTTTGTTGTCCAGTAAACGAGTGACCAGCGCTTTGTCCGCCGGGTTCAGTTCGCTTTGATGCTGTTTGAGCAACTTCAGCGAGTGCTCCAGTTGCGCCGCGACGTCCTTGGCCGAGGCCAGGGCCTCTTTTTGCGTGGTGACCTGCGGGGCGAAGTCCGGGTCATCGGTCGGGGCCGCCAGCACCTGGTGCATCTCACCCAGCCGTTGGCCGAGCATGCCGGCGAAGTCTTTGAGCTCACCCAGTGCGTTGTAGTGCTGCTCCTGCTCGGACATGGCGTCGGCCAGTTCGTCGCGCAGTGCCCGTTCGAGGTTGTTCTGGGTCCATTCCCAGGCATCGCCCTGATTGCTCAAATAGCCTTGGGCAATCATCAGCAGATTGTCCTCGCCCTTGGCGTCGCGGCGAACCACCGACCCCAGCAGCGGCGAGATGTTGCTAAAACCGGCGTTGGTCAGATAGGCGCTCATTTCCAGTTCCGGGTGCACGCCCGAGGCGACCTTGCGGATCAGCTTCAGCACCAGGCTGCTGCCGATCACCACCGAACTGTTGGACTGCTCGGCCGACAGGTAGCGCACTTCGGATTCGGTCGTCAGGCCCAGTTTGGCCAGCTCCTCGGTCGGTTCGAAACGGATCTCGCCGCCATCGGAAGGCAACACGGTGTTTTCCTGCATGCCTCGCAGCACCGCGCGGATGAAGTTTTCCAGGCTGAACGCATCGGTGATCAACCCCACCTGAGGGCCACGTCGCACTCGAGACAGCGCCAGTTGCTGCGGCAGCGCCGGCCCGACCTGATCATCGGCAATGAAGCCGAACGGCAGCTGGTAACGGCTGGTCTGGCCGCCGCTGGTGACTTCGATTTCACTGAGCAACACCGGATGCTGCGCATCGCCGAAGCGCACGCCATAGACCAAGTTGACCTTCTCGATGGCCGCGTCCTTGCCGGCGAACCAGCGACGGTTTTGCAGCCAGTTCGGCAAGATGCCCTGCTCCAGCGTGCCGCGTGACGGCGCTTCGAGCAGTTCTTCCATGCGTTTTTTCAACACCAGGGTGGTGAAGTCCGGCAGGCTTTGCGCCGGTTCTACGTGCCAGCTGGGCATTTGATTCTCCGCAGCAAGTCCAAACCAATAAAAGCCGTAAGGCGCCAGCGTCAGGAGGAAATTCAGCTGGCCGATCGGCGGGAAAGCGTTACCCCCGAGCATCTCCACCGGCACCATACCGGCGTAAGCCGACAGGTCCAGCTCCGCCGCTTGCGCACTGCGCGATACGTTGGCCACACACAGGATGATTTCGTATTTGCCGTCCGGCCCGTCGTATTCACGGGTGTAGGCCAGAATTCGCCGGTTGCTCGGCGAGAGCATTTTCAGCGTGCCACGCCCGAAGGCCTTGGACTGCTTACGCACGGCGAGCATGCGCCGGGTCCAGTTCAGCAGCGAATGCGGGTCGCCGGCCTGGGTCTCGACATTGACCGACAGGTACCCGTATTGCGGGTCCATGATCGGCGGCAGTACCAGGCTCGCCGGGTCGGCGCGGGAAAAACCGCCGTTACGGTCGATCGACCACTGCATGGGCGTGCGTACGCCGTCACGGTCGCCGAGGTAGATGTTGTCGCCCATGCCGATTTCATCGCCGTAATACATCGTCGGTGTGCCCGGCATCGACAGCAGCAGACTGTTGAGCAGTTCCACCCGACGGCGATCCCGTTCCATCAACGGTGCGAGGCGGCGGCGAATACCGAGGTTGATCCGCGCCCGACGGTCGGCCGCGTAGTAGTTCCACAGGTAATCGCGCTCCTTGTCGGTGACCATTTCCAGGGTCAACTCATCGTGGTTGCGCAGGAAAATCGCCCACTGACAGTTGGCCGGGATCTCCGGGGTCTGGCGCAGGATGTCGGTGATCGGGAAACGATCTTCCTGGGCCAGCGCCATGTACATGCGCGGCATCAACGGGAAGTGAAAGGCCATGTGGCATTCATCACCGTTGAGGCCTTTTTTATCGGTGTCACCGAAGTACAGCTGCGTGTCTTCCGGCCATTGATTGGCCTCGGCCAGAAGCATGCGATCTGGATAGTTGGCGTCGATCTCGGCACGGATCTGCTTGAGGACGTCGTGGGTCTCGGGCAGGTTTTCGTTGTTGGTGCCGTCGCGCTCGATCAGGTAGGGAATCGCGTCCAGGCGCAGGCCGTCGATGCCCATGTCGAGCCAGTAGCGCATCACCGACAGCACCGCTTTCATGACTTGCGGGTTGTCGAAGTTGAGGTCTGGCTGGTGCGAATAGAACCGGTGCCAGAAGTACTGGCCGGCGACCGGGTCCCAGGTCCAGTTGGACTTTTCGGTGTCGAGAAAGATGATCCGGGTGCCGTCGTATTTGTGGTCATCGTCGGACCAGACGTAGAAGTCCCGCGCCGCCGAACCGGGTTTGGCTTTTCGTGCGCGCTGGAACCAGGCGTGCTGGTCGGAGGTGTGGTTGATGACCAGCTCGGTAATCACCCGCAGGCCGCGTTTGTGGGCCTCGGAAATGAAACGTTTGGCGTCGGCCATGGTGCCGTAATCGGGGTGGACGCCACGGTATTCGGCAATGTCGTAGCCATCATCGCGCCGTGGCGACGGATAGAACGGCAAGAGCCAGATGGTGTTGACGCCGAGGTCGGCAATGTAATCGAGTTTGGCGATAAGGCCGGGAAAGTCGCCGATCCCGTCGTTGTTGGAGTCGAAAAAAGACTTAACGTGAACCTGGTAGATCACCGCATCCTTGTACCAGAGCGGATCCTTGATAAAGGTGGCTGCCTTGGGTTTCTTCGCCATTTGAAACTCCTGTTGAATTCAGTGCAGCCCCTGAGCCGAACGCCTACCTGTGGCGAGGGAGCTTGCTCCCGCTCGGCTGCGAAGCAGTCGCAAAACCTGTAAATCAGTTGACCCTGAAAATATAGGGCCGCTGCGCGCCCCAGCGGGAGCAAGCTCCCTCGCCACAAAAGTTCATCCCATCGCAAATCTGGGGGGCTTCAAGAAGTTGTGATTCGCCAGATACCGAATGGTTGATGTGCCGGGTCGATTCGCATGAACTGATACTTGCCGTACCAGGTCCAGCGATGGCCGCTCATCAAGTCTTCACCCTGAGTGCTGGCGTCATCGGGCAAACCCATTTCCCACAGCGGCAATTCAAAATTCGCTTCCTGGACGTTATGCGGATCGAGGCTGACGGCCACCAGAATGAAGTTGCTGCCATCCGCGCTGCGTTTGCCGAAATACAGAATGTTGTCATTCCACGCGTTGTAGACCTTCAGGCCCAGGTGCGTGTGCAACGCCGGGTTTTGCCGGCGGATGCGGTTGAGCTGGGCGATCTCGGCGATAATGTTGCCCGGCGCGGTAAAGTCCCGTGGGCGGATCTCGTATTTCTCGGAATTGAGGTATTCCTCTTTGCCCGGTACCGGCGCGGCTTCACAGAGTTCGAAGCCCGAATACATGCCCCACAGACCCGAGCCCATGGTCGCCAGCGCCGCGCGGATGAGAAAGCCGGCGCGTCCGGATTCATGCAGAAACGCGGGGTTGATGTCCGGCGTGTTGACGAAGAAATTCGGCCGGTAGCATTCGCGCCATGGCGACTCGTTGAGTTCGGTGAAATAGGTCGCCAGTTCCCGCTTGGTATTGCGCCAGGTGAAGTAGGTGTAACTCTGGGAGTAACCGACCTTGCCCAGCCGCGCCATCATCGCCGGCGTGGTAAAGGCCTCCGCCAGGAAGATCACCTCGGGATACAACGCCCGCACATCGGCGATCAGCCATTGCCAGAACGGCAGCGGCTTGGTGTGAGGGTTGTCGACACGAAAGATCTTCACGCCCTCTTCGACCCAACCGACCACAATGTCCCGCAGCTCGACCCACAGGCTGGGAATTGCATCGCTGGCATAGAAATCGACGTTGACGATGTCCTGGTACTTTTTCGGCGGATTCTCGGCGTATTTGATCGTGCCGTCCGGGCGCCAGTTGAACCAGCCCGGGTGCTGTTTGAGCCACGGGTGATCCTGGGAACACTGGATCGCGAAATCGAGGGCAATTTCCAGTCCGTAATCCGCCGCCGCCGCCACCAGTCGACGAAAGTCTTCGCGCGTGCCGAGCTCGGAGTGAATCGCCTCGTGCCCGCCCTCTTCGCTGCCGATGGCATACGGGCTGCCCGGATCGTCGGGGCCGGCGCTCAGTGAATTGTTCGGACCCTTGCGGAAGCTGCGACCGATTGGATGAATGGGCGGGAAATACAGCACATCGAAACCCATGTCCTGAATCATCGCCAACCGAGCATGCACGTCGTTGAACGTGCCGTGACGGTTTGGGTCGTCGGTGATCGAGCGCGGAAACAACTCATACCAGCTGGCGAACTGGGCGAGCTCGCGCTCGACGTCCAGCGGAAATTCATGACTGAGGCTCAAGTAGGCACGGTGATCGGCCTGAGCCATCAGGTCCGCACTGCGTTGGTGCAGAAACAAGGTGACTTGTTCCGCTTCGAGCAACCCGGACAATTCATGGTGCAACGCCGCCAGGTCTTCGCTCAGCGGCCCTTCCGAGCGCTCGGCCGCCTGTTTCACCTGGTTGCGCCCTTCCTGCAACTCCAGGCTGATGGGCACGCCGGCAATGTGCTTCTTCTCGATCTCGTATAGAAAGCTGGCGTACTGATCGATCCAGGCTTCGATACAAAAGACGTAGCGGCCTTGATCTTCAACGCGGAACTGCCCTTCCCAGCCGTTATTGCCGAGTTCGGTCATGACCTCGCTCTGCCAGGCCTCGTCGCCGTCGGCACGCCAGCGTATGCGTACGGCCAGTTTGTCGTGGCCGTCGGCGAACACTTTGCTGGTCACCACCACGTCCTGGCCCACCACGGCCTTGGCCGCGAACTGCCCGCCATCCAGGGTTGGCATCACGCTTTCAATCGCGATGCGCGGCAGCAGTAGCGCCTGTGACAGTGGCATATGAGGGTTGTAGTTCAGCTCTGTCGGTTTTTCAGCAGTCATCGAGCATCTCTCCTTAACGCCCCATGGACGCTCTTGTGTCTGGTCGTCTTTCACACGAAACCCGTCGGTCCCGAAATGAACTCACTTAGGTTCCGAGCGACAAGCGCGGGGAAAAGTTCACGCCCATTTGCTGCGGAATCAAATCCCTTGCGTGACGGTCAACTCACTTAAGCACGACTTACGCCATGTGCCACTGGAGGCTTCAACGATGAGTATTCCAATCCCTGCCGAGACACCCGATCCGAACATCGACACCCCGACCATTCCGCCGACCGAACCGCAACCGGTGCCTGAGAAGGAACCGCCTGGCACTACGCCGCCACCCCGGGAAGAACCACCGAGCACGATGCCGCCGGTGATCGTCTCGCCTGAGTGACGATGGCGATCTAGGGTCGTTCCTGCTCGTCTTTGTCCCTGTCGAGCATTTGCACGATCCTCGGCATCACGCTGAAAATCGCCAACGCCAGCAGCGTACTAAACACCGCCGTCGCCTCGCGGCCCAGCCCGGCCGAGACACCGATGGCGGCGGTCAGCCATAAACCGGCGGCGGTGGTCAGGCCTTTTACGTGGCCTTCATCGCCCTCCTGGTTTTTCAGAATGGTGCCGGCGCCGAGGAAGCCGATCCCGGCGATCACGCCTTGCACCACCCGGCTCATGGCATCGGCCTGGGAGCCGGACATCTGTGGCACCAGCACAAACAACGCAGCTCCCAGCGCTACCAGCATGTGCGTACGCACGCCGGCGGCCTTGCCCTTTTGCTCACGCTCGAAACCCAGGATGCCGCCCAGGATCGCAGCCATCAGTAATCTCACGGTTATACGCGTCAGTTGTGACGCATCGCCGATGTCGGCGAACTCCGCTTGCAGCGTTACCCAAACCTCATGCCACCAGGCGTTCATGGTGCAATCCTTGTGATTGATCGTTATGGGAGGATGGACCGCGCCGACCATTAATCAGTTGCACAGAACGATGTCCGTCGGATGCGCCCTAACAGTTTAGGGCCCGCTAAAAAAGGACACCTCCATGACTGTGCGCATCGAAAACCAGACCTGCTTTTTCGTTACCGAGAACGGCGAAGAAATTCGCCTGTGCCCCGATGTCACGATCATCACCGACTCGGAAAAAGCCATGTCGGCGGTGGAACTCAACGGCCAGCGCGTCTACATCACCGAAGCAGAAGCGGATGCATTGACCGTAGCAGGCGCAGTGGACGGCCGTAAGCATTTGAAGGCTACCGACAGTGATTCGGTGATTTGACTGACCCCGATCAACAAGCCCCGCAAGCGCCTGATATAGGCGTCTGCGCCCTGCTGTGACGGGGTGCATCAAGTTGTCGCAGGCAGCGGATCAATCCCCATCTGATCCGCTTTTTATTGCAATACCTGAGTCTGTTATGCAAACAGATCGCTGGTCATAGTGCTCATGCCTGATGGAGGCTGATGAGCGAAAGACCATGAGCGAAAGAATCCCCGTCCGAATCGTAGAACCTGCCTCATTTATAAAAACCGAGCCTTTGCGTCCAAAGATAAAGGCCAAGTCCAGCGACAACCTGATTCACACCCGCAGCTTCACCGGCCTGTTCCGCACGTTGCGTTTGAGTGGTGCGGGCGTTCTGTTTTTGCTGTTCTTCGGCACCGTGTGGCTGAACTGGGGTGACCGTCAGGCGGTGCTCTGGGACCTTTCCGAAAGCAAATTCCACATCTTCGGCGCAACTTTCTGGCCCCAGGACTTCATCCTGCTTTCGGCGCTGCTGATCATCGCCGCGTTCGGCCTGTTCGCGATCACCGTGTTCGCCGGCAGGGTCTGGTGCGGTTACACCTGCCCGCAGAGTTCCTGGACCTGGATCTTCATGTGGTGCGAGAAGATCACCGAAGGCGAACGCAACCAGCGCATCAAGCTGCAAGCCGCACCGTGGGGCCTGAACAAACTTATTCGCCGCTCGGCCAAGCACACACTGTGGCTGGCCATCAGTCTGCTCACCGGGCTGACCTTTGTGGGGTATTTCACGCCGATCCGGCCCTTGGCCGAAGAGCTGCTGACCTTGCAGATGGGCGGTGTCAGTCTGTTCTGGGTGCTGTTTTTCACCGGCGCGACTTACATCAACGCCGGCTGGCTGCGTGAAGCGGTGTGCATGCACATGTGCCCGTATGCGCGGTTCCAGAGCGTGATGTTCGACAAGGACACTCTGACCATTTCCTACGACGTGGCCCGTGGTGAAAACCGTGGCCCGCGCAAACGCGAGGTGAAACCGGCCGAGGTGGGCCTGGGTGATTGCATCGATTGCCAGCTGTGCGTGCAGGTCTGCCCGACCGGGATCGACATACGCGACGGCTTGCAAATGGAGTGCATCGGCTGCGCGGCGTGTATCGACGCCTGCGATTCGATCATGGACAAAATGGGTTATGCCCGTGGCTTGATCAGCTATACCTCGGAGCATGAGTTGCAAGGGGGCAAGACTCATCTGCTACGGCCGCGGCTGATCGGTTACACCGCGGTGCTGCTGGTGATGATCGGCGCCCTCGCCCTGGCGTTGGTCGAGCGGTCGATGGTGTCGCTGGACGTGAGCAAGGACCGCGGCCTGTTCCGAGAGAACAGCCAGGGGCAGATCGAAAACATCTACAGCTTGAAGGTCATCAACAAGACCCAGCTGCGTCAGGACTATCGGCTGAGCCTGGTGGACGGCGAAGGCTTCGTGCTGCAAGGCAAGACCGAGCTGAGCCTGGCGCCGGGTGAGATTGTCGATGTACCGGTGTCAGTGGCCATGACCGCCGAACGCCCCAGCAGCAGCTCGCAGACGATCAGTTTCAAGATTGTCGACAGTGACGAACCGGACATCTATAGCGTGGCCAAGAGCCGGTTTGTTGCGCCGATGAACCGTTGATCCCTTAGACTGCGGTGCTGCCATTCGCGGGCAAGCCTCGCTCCTACGGTTTCGTGCTGACTGTAGGAGCGGTGCTTGCCCGCGAAGAAGTCACCTCGATTTCACTGAAAAACACCAATCCAGGCACTCGATGAAACGCTACGAAAAATTCGCCGAAGACATCGCTGAACTGATTCGCTCCGGCGTTCTGGGCCCTGGCCAGCGCGTGCCGTCGGTGCGCTATGCCAGCCAGACTTACGGGGTCAGCCCGTCCACCGTGTTCCAGGCCTACTACCTGCTCGAACGCCGTGGCCTGATCCGCGCCCGGCCGCGTTCCGGCTATTTCGTCAACGCGCACGCGCCGAGTCCGTTCTCGGAGCCGGTGATCAGCAGCCAGGTCAATGAATCCACCGAAGTCGACGTCAGCGAGCTAGTGTTTTCGGTCCTCGACTCGATCAAGGACCCGACCACCGTGCCCTTCGGCTCGGCCTTTCCCAGCCCGACCCTGTTCCCGTTGCAGCGCCTGTCACGCTCCCTGGCCAGCGCCGCACGGGACATGGATCCGCGCATGGTCGTCACCGACATGTCGCCGGGCAACCCGCAACTGCGGCGCCAGATTGCCCTGCGCTACATGGTCGGCGGCCTGATGTTGCCGATGGAAGAACTGCTGATTACCAACGGCGCGCTGGAAGCCCTCAACCTGTGCCTGCAAGCGGTCACCGAACCCGGCGACCTGGTGGCCATTGAAGCGCCGGCGTTCTATGCCTGCCTGCAAATCCTGGAACGGCTGAAACTCAAAGCCGTCGAGATCCCGGTGCACCCGCGCGACGGTATCGACCTGGGCGTGCTCGCGCAAACCCTGGAGCGCCACCCGATCAAGGCCTGCTGGTGCATGACCAGTTTCCAGAACCCGATGGGCGCGACCATGCCCGAGGCGAAGAAGCAGGAGCTGGTCGAGCTGTTGCGCAGCCACCAGGTGCCGCTGATCGAGGACGACGTCTACGCCGAACTCTATTACGGCCAGCAGGCGCCGAAACCGGCCAAGGCGTTTGATACCGAAGGGCTGGTGATGCATTGCGGTTCCTTCGCCAAGAGCCTCGCCCCCGGCTACCGCATCGGCTGGGTCGCCGCCGGGCGATATGCGCAGAAGATCGAACGGCTGAAACTGATGACTTCGCTGTGCGCCTCGATGCCGGCCCAGGCCGCCATCGCCGACTACCTGCAACACGGCGGCTACGACCGGCACCTGCGCAAACTGCGCTACGCCCTGGAAGAACAGCAAAGCGCCATGCTCGCCGCCATTGCCCGCTATTTTCCGGCGCAGACACGTGTCAGCCAACCGGCCGGCGGTTACTTCCTGTGGCTGGAACTGCCGCCGCAGATGGATTCGCTGAAGTTGTTCCAGATGGCACTGGCGCAAGGCATCAGCATCGCGCCGGGGCCGATCTTTTCACCGACGCAGCGGTTCAGGAATTGTATCCGGCTGAATTATGGCAGCCCTTGGACCGAGGATTCGGAGAAGGCGATGGAGACGTTGGGGCGGATAGTGCGGTCGTTCTGAAGCGTTGATGTCGTTTGGGCTACCGTCATCGCGAGCAGGCTCGCCCCCACAGGAATTTAGTGTCGTTCACAAATACTGTGTTCACATCAATCCACTGTGGAAGCGAGCCTGCTCGCGAA
>NZ_JASCOM010000177.1:0-12521 GCF_029959925.1 Pseudomonas sp. PS02303 | reverse complement strand
CGCCGGTAAACGGCTGTATCGCGAGGGCGTGGCGGCAAGCGGTGAGCCGATCATGGCTCGGGTGGGCGCGGCGGGCATGTTGCTGCCCGCCACCAGCCTGCCCTGCGCCAATTGCCATGGCGCCGATGCCCAGGGGCGACCCGAAGGCGGGGTACGGCCGCCGGACATCAGCTGGTCGCGGCTCTCCAGCGGTTACGGGCAACAGCAGATCAACGGTCGCAATTACCCGGCCTACACCGAGGGCGCACTGGCCCGGGCGATCCAGGAAGGGCGCGATTCGGCGAATAATCGGCTCGACCCGGCGATGCCCCGGTTCGTGCTGTCGATGAATGATCAGCGCAACCTGACGGCCTACCTCAAGCGCGTGGCCGATGATCGCGACCCTGGGTTGACCGCCGACAGCCTGCACTTGGGCACCTTGTTGCCGAGGCAGGGGCCGCTGAGCACGGAGGGCGCCACGGTGGCGGCGGTGCTCAAGGGCAGCGTGGCGCGGATTAACGAGGCGGGCGGGATCCATGGCCGGCAATTGCGCCTGACCATCCTCGATCCGGGCCCGGACCGCGCCAGTGCCAAACAGGCGCTGGATCGCTTGATTGAGCAGGAACAGGTGTTCGCCCTGATCGCACCACTGGCACCTGCGCTCGACGCCGAACTGGTCACGCGGCTGGAACGCGCCGGCATTCCACTGATCGGGCCGCTCTCGTTGCAGGGCATGGCCCCGGCCAGTCGGCAGATTTTCGAACCGCTGTCAGGGCTGCGCGAGCAACTGATCGCCTTGGCCGACTACGGTGCCGCCAATTTGCGCTTGCTCCAGGGCCCGACGCTGATTGTCTACCCGGACGAGCCGAGCCAACAGGAGGCGGCGCAGCACCTCGGCCAGTACCTGCATGATCACGCCTGGCAGCAAGTGCGGCTGCAGGCCTACAACTCGGCGCAGGACGAGTTGCCGCTGGGCTCGCGATCGGTGTTTTACCTGGGCAGCGGCGTCGGTTTCAGTCGCTTCGCCGAGCGCCTGCAAACGGCGGGGCAGGTGCCTTACCTGTTCGCCGCGTCGAATCAGGTGGCAGGTGACCTGTTTCAATTGCCCAGCGGGTTTTCCCGGCGAGTGTTTCTGGCCTATCCGTTTGTGCCCAGTGACTGGACGCTGGCCGGGCGCCTGGCCTTGACGCAACTGCGCAAGCACCAGGGGCTCGGCGGTGAGCACGCGGTGCTGCAAGTCGGCGCCTACAGTTCGATGCTGCTGCTCAGCGAAGGCATGAAACAGGCCGGGCGCGACGCCAGCCGCGAAAAACTCATCAGTGCCCTGGAAGGGTTGCACGATTTCGACACCGGGCTGACCCCGCTGCTCAGCTTCGGTCCGGGTCGCCGACTGGGCTTGAGCGGTGCCCACATCGTCACCGTAGATTTGCCCGACCAGCGCTTCTTTCTGGTCGCACCGTACAAACCGATTGCCGTGACACCCTGAAAAGAGGGCTGATGATGAAACTCAAGACGCTGCTGATTCTGCTGACGATGTGGGTCCCCGTGGCCTTCTGCAGCAACGGCCCGGCTGCCGCACGGGTCAATGGCGAGGAAATTTCCGAGTTCCGTCTCGAGCGCTATTTTGCCGAATACCTGGAGGACCAGGGCCGCGCAGTGGGCAGCATTCGCAATCCCAAGGCGTACAAGCAATTGCGCCAGAAAGCACTGGATGCGCTGATCGACAAGGAGTTGCTGTGGCAGGAAGCGCGCAAACGCGGGGTGAAGATCAGCGATGAGGTCGTACAAAGCCAGGTTGAGCAGACACGGCAAGCGATGGGGGGGGCCGAGGTGTTCGCCCGCCGGCTGGAAGACGCCGGTTTCAACGAAGCCACCTTTATCGAGTACACGCGCCGTGAGCTCGCGGCGCAAAAGGTGTTCGCCGACCTGCTCCAGGTGGCTGAGCCGGACGAAAAACAGGTCCGCGCGTTCTACGAGGAACACCGCGCCGAAATGAGCACTCCCGAGCAAATCCAGGCGCGGCACATCCTGGTCAAAGTGCCTCAGGGCGCCGATGCCGCCACCGTTGAAGCCGCCCGGCTACGCTTAGAGGAGATGCGGGTGAAAATCAGCCAGGGCGAGGACTTTGCCAGCATTGCCCGGGCCGGCTCCGAAGATGCTTCCGCCACCGAAGGCGGGGATCTGGGCTATTTTCCCCGTGGGCGCATGATGCCGGAATTCGAAGCCGCGGCATTTGCGCTGGCGCCGGGATCCGTCAGCGCGCCAGTGCGCACACCGTTGGGCTGGCATTTGATCTACCTACAGAACCACCAGGAGGCGGCCGATGTCTCAGAAGCTCAGGGACTTGAAATGGTTCGGGCTTACCTTGCCCGACAGCAAAAGTCCCAGGCTCGTCTACAAGTTCTGGGGCAGTTGCGATCAAGCAATCGAATCGAGCGGATTGACGACGATTGAAGGTTCCCCCCCAAATGTGGGGAAAGCTTCAGGGGCAATTCCGAGCGCTTCCCCGCCTTTGGGGGACGGGGTTCCTGAAGGAAAAGATTTTTTCATGAAAATCATAGAGATGAAGCGGTCGAAAACCGGCGCTCAGTCTGGCATGAAGTGTGCGTTAGCCTAATTAAGGCGCGTACTCCCAGGCACGAATATCGGACCTGCGGTTTCAAGGAGTCCACCTTGTTAAACAAAGTACTGGTTGTTGAAGACGAACAGCTGCTGGCGGAAAACCTCCAGGGTTACCTGCAGGCGCAAGCGCTGGAAGTCCGGATAGCTCACAACGGTGAAACAGCTATCGGCGAAGCCAAAAGTTTTTCACCCGATGTGATGGTGTTCGATTACCGCTTGCCAGACATGGAAGGCTTTCAGGTGCTCGATGCCGTCCGCCAGAACAGGAACTGCCATTTTGTGCTGATTACCGGGCACCCAACCGCTGAAGTCTGTGAGCGGGCCCGGCAACTGGGAGTCAGCCATATCCTGTTCAAACCGTTTCCATTGGCGGAATTGGCCCGTGCAGTCTGTGACCTTTTGGGGATGGAGCGCGAACCCAAAGCAGGCATGAGCAAGTCCGAAGGATTCGTCGAACGACGCCAGAGCAGGACCGAAAGCTTCCCGCTGCAGTTGTACGACGGCAGTTGGGTGCTGGCAGATCGTCGACGAACTCCATCGACCTCCAAGGCACCAGACGACCAACAATTGCTCACCGGGGAGTAGTGGCGCGACAAGACGTTCCGGCATACGCCGCAATGGCCTGCCGCGTCGACAGGGCTCAAAGCCCCCGGCGTTGGAGAGCATGCCATGGACCGTCTATCCCTTGCCGTAGAACCGGCGCAGTTGGAATGTGTACCGTCTCGCTTTTCCAGTGAACAACTGGCCCAGGCCCGGGCCCTGGCAACCGGTTCCGGCGAGCGGGTTCTGGAGGCCCTCGGGGGGTTGTGCGAACTGGCCCCCATGCCCTTCATCCAGTGCCTCGGCGCTACCCTGCATTATCCGGTGCTCGACACCGACACCCTGTTTCAAGCCACCCCGGTGTTCGACCGGGTCACCCTGGCCCAATGCCTCAAGCGCGAATTCATCCTGCTGCGTCATGACGATGCGGTCATTGGCGTGTTTGCCGACCCGTTCGACACAACCCGTCTGGCGTGGATCGACGACTGCCTGCACGGCGCGCCGCTGTACCTGGTGCATGCCGACGACCTGAAAGCCTACCTGGCGCGTCACGAAGAGAGTTTCCACGCGGTGGAATCGCTCAACGCCCAGGCCGACGCCAATGTCGAAATCGACACCCTGCAAAGCCTGTCCCTGACCAGCATCAGTGAAGACGCCAGCGTGGTGGTCAAACTGGTCAACTCGACCCTCTACGACGCGCTGAAAATGCACGCCAGCGACATCCACCTGGGCACCACCGGCAGCGGTCTGGTGATCAAGTACCGGATCGACGGCGTACTGAACAACATCAGCAAAATCCAGGGCAGCGAGTTCGCCGAGCAGGTGATCTCCCGGGTCAAAGTCATGGCCGAACTGGACATCGGCGAAAAACGCGTGCCCCAGGACGGTCGCTTCAAGATCGGCATCAGCGGCCGGCAGATCGACTTCCGGGTCTCGATCATGCCGAGCATTTTTGGCGAAGACGCGGTGCTGCGGGTGCTCGACAAACAGGACCTGGCGGACAAGGTCAGCGGCGTGCAATTGCAAGCCTTGGGCTTTGAAGAAAACACCCTGCGCCAGCTGCGCCGGTTGGCCGCCGAACCCTACGGCATGGTGCTGGTGACCGGCCCGACCGGCAGCGGCAAGACCACCACGCTCTACGCCATGATTACCGAGATCAACCACGGCGTGGACAAGATCATCACCATTGAAGACCCGGTGGAGTACCAACTGCCGGGCGTGCTGCAAATCCCGGTCAATGAAAAGAAAGGCCTGACCTTTGCCCGTGGCCTGCGCTCGATCCTGCGCCATGACCCGGACAAGATCATGGTCGGTGAGATCCGCGACCCCGACACTGCACAGATCGCCGTGCAATCGGCCCTGACCGGGCACCTGGTGTTCACCACCATTCACGCCAACAACGTGTTCGACGTGATTGGCCGGTTCACCCAGATGGAAATCGACCCTTACAGCCTCGTCTCGGCCCTCAACGCCGTGCTCGCCCAGCGGCTGATCCGCCTGGTGTGCGCCAGTTGCAGCGCGCCGAGCACCCCGACCGATGAAGAACTACGCCTCTCAGGGCTCGATCCGCAAAAGGTCGATCACTACCGCTTCGTCCATGGCAAAGGCTGCGGCCATTGCCGCGGCACCGGATATCGCGGGCGGACCGCGATTGCCGAGCTGCTGCACCTGGACGACGAACTGCGGCAGATGATCGTCGAGCGCCAACCCGTTTCGAAAATCAAGGCACACGCTTGCAATCGTGGCTTGCGCTTGTTGCGCGAGTCCGCTCTGGAACTGGTAGCTGAGGGGCGGACCACGCTCGAGGAGATCAATCGTGTCACTTTTGTCTCGTGATCGTTATGTCGCCGTACTCGGCGCCAGTGGTGTCGGCCTGGGTCAGCGCAAGGGTGGCGACACCTTGTGGCTGGGCAGCGTCGGCTTTATCGACGAAGGCTTCCATGCCTGGGCCGTCGCCCTCGAAACCCTCGACCGTTTGCTGGGCGAACACGCCCCGGCCGGTGCGGAACTGAGCGTGGTGGTCTCCGGTCACTTCAGCCGCTTCTGCCTGGTGCCCTGGAGCGAACAGATCAGCAGCCCCGACGAATTGCTCGGGTTTGCCCAACTGTGTTTCGAAGACCTCTACGGTGTACCGGCCCAACCCTGGAGCATGGTGCTGTCGGCTGAACCTGCGGGTTACGACCGGATCGCCACCGCGCTGCCGCAAGACTTGCTGACGCGTTTGCGCAATCTGGTCAGCGGTCGCGGCCTGCGCCTGCGGTCGGTGCAGCCGTACCTGATGGCGGCGTTCAATCACTTCGATAAAAGCCTCGACGCCGGTGACTTCCTGTTCGTGGTCGCCGAGCCGGTACGCAGTGTCTTGCTGCTGGCCAGGGAAGGGCGCTGGACCTCGGTGCGTTCGGTGGGCAGCAGCGACAGCGATGCCGCACTGACCGCGCTGATCGGCCGGGAAAGCCAGTTGCAAGCCTCCATCAGCGAACGGCCGCTGAACGTTTACCTGCACGCGCCAGCGCGGATCGAGGTACAGCCCGACGTACCCGGTGTGCATTTGCGCAGCCTCGAAGAAGACCGGACAGCCGTACACGATTGTTTGTACGTGATGTCCCGGGCGGTGGCCTGATATGCGCGCCCTGACGCTCGACTTCCAGCCGCGCCGCCGCTCGGGCCCATTGGGCTGGAGCCTGCTGGCGGGCGGCGTGGTGCTGGTGGTGACCTGTTTTGTCGCCCAGCAGCACGTCGCCGAACAGACCTCGCAACAGCAAGGCCATCTGCAAAGTGCCCAGCGCGAACTCACCGGCGACACCGGCAGCAAAGTCACTTTGAGCCCGGCCGAAACCCGCGAGCAAGCACAGAACCTGGCAGAAATGCGCAAGGTCTCGCAGCAACTGCGCCGGCCCTGGGAACGTCTGTTCGCCATGCTCGAAGCGATGCCGCGCGACAACATCGCTTTGCTGACCCTGACCCCGGATGCCCGCAAGGGTCAGGTGCGCATCAGCGCCGAAGCACGGGACCTGGAAGCGATGCTCGACTTCCACCGCCGTCTCGAAGCCAGCGACGAGCTCTCCGATGTGTCGCTGCTCAGCCACGAAATTGTCGTGAAATCGCCGGAACAACCGGTGCAATTCAACCTGTCGGCTAGCTGGGAGATCGGCGATGCGAATCCCTAGATTGATCGTCCACGAATACCTGCAAGGCCTGGGTATGCCCGGCCTGGCAGGCTTGGCGATGTTGCTGCTGGCGCTGGCCTGGGCCCTGGGTGGCCTGATGCCGGACTGGAATTCGTTGCAAACCCTCAGCCAGCAGACCCGCGAAGCCGGCGAGTACCTGGCCAAGGTTGAAGACGGCAGTGTCGCCGCCCCGGTGGTGCCGCAACGTCAGCTCGACGACTTCCGCAGCAAACTGCCGTCGCAGCCCCAGGCCACGGTGGCCATCGACAAGATCTACGCGCTGGCGACCCAGGAACACATCACCCTGGCGCGCGGTGAATACTCATTGGGAATCGACCCCAAGACCCACTTGGCCCGTTATCAGATTCTGCTGCCGGTGCGGGGCAGCTACCCGCAACTGCGGCGCTTCCTGCACGCGTTGCTCGGCCAGTTGCCGGCCGTGGTGGTGGAGGACGTGGAGTTTCAGCGTAAAAAAATCGCCGACACCGACCTGACCGGGCGGATCCGCATGACCCTTTACCTGTCGAGGTCATGATGAATACCAAACGCGTAGTGGGCTGGGTGGCGTTCTTCGGCGTAGCCGCCGCGCTGACCTGGGGGCCTGATTACTTCATGCCTTCGGACGAAGGCGAGGCGTCGGTTGCGACCGCTGCCACGCCCGCCAAAAGCAAAATTCGCGGCACGCTGCCGGCCGCTTCAGCCAGTGGCAAACCCGCGGTGATCAAGGACCTGAGCCCGTCCGGCGATCTGTTCGCCGCCCGCAGCTGGAAGGCTGCACCGATGCTGGCCAGCGTCACCGAACAACCCGTCAACCAGACCCCGGTGGTGCCAGTCCCCAGCGTACCGCCGATGCCTTTCCAGTTCGTCGGCAAGCTCAATGACCGTTCCGACCTGCAAGTGTTTTTGCAGAACGGCGAGAAAATATACGTCGTGCGCAAAGGGGATGTGATCGACGACACCTGGCGGATCGAGGGGATTTCCGATGTGGAACTCAGCTTTGTCTACCTGCCTCTGCATTTGTCCCAGACCTTGTCTGTGGGGAGCGCGCAATGAACAGTTCCCGTTTGTTGATGAACCTTTGTATATGCGCAGGGCTGGCGGCGTGCAGTTCGGCGCAGGTGGCCAAGCAGGAAGCAACCGACCTGATGGAGTCGGGGCAGTACGAAGCCGGCCTGGCGCGTATTGAGGAAGGGCTGAAGGAAAACCCTCGGGATACCGAGCTGCACCTGGCCCTGACCAGCGGCCGTGCCCGTGCCGTGACGGCATTGTTGACCCAGGCCGACATGGATCGCGCCCAGCGTGATTTCGCTTCGGCCCGTCTGGAGTATGGCCGGGTGTTGACCATTGAACCCAACAACCGCCGCGCCCAGGATTCAATGCGCCAGCTAGAGCACATGCGCAGTCTTGATGACAAACTCGAACTGGCCCGGGGTGACCTGCGTCGCGGCGACATCTACGGCGCCGACCGTCAGGTGAAACAGATCCTCGAACTGGACCCCAAGAATGGCGGTGCCCTGGAGTTGCAAGACAATATTCGTCTGGTGCAAAGCCGCAACGTCATTCCTTATCCGCAACTGCGCACCCGTCTCGACCGGCCGGTGACCCTGGAATTTCGCGACGCCAACCTGAAAACCATCTTCGAAGTGCTGTCCCAGGTCGCCGGTTTGAACTTCATCTTCGACAAGGATCTGCGCCCCGACATGAAAGCCACCATCTTCGTGCGTGACGTGCGCATCGAAGACGCCGTGGAACTGCTGCTGCAACAGAACCAGCTGCATCAGAAAGTGGTGAATGAAAACACCTTGCTGATCTACCCGGACTCGCCGCAGAAGCTCAAGGATTATCAAGAGCTGGTGATGCGCACGTTCTACCTGACCAGCATCGATGCCAACACCGCGCTGAACATGATCAAGACCATGCTCAAGACCCGTGACGTGTTCGTCGATGAACGCCTGAACACCCTGACCATGCGCGACACCGAAGACGCCATACGCATGGCCGAAAAACTCTTGCAGTCGCAGGACCAGTCCAACCCTGAAGTGGTGCTGGAAGTGGAGGTGATGGAAGTCGCGACTCAGCGGATTCTCGACCTGGGATTGCAATGGCCGAACACCTTCGGCGTGGTCAACAGCGACGGCTCGGCCGTGACCCTGCTCGATCAACTCAAAGGCATCAACTCCAGCCGGATCACCATCTCGCCATCGCCTCAGGCCAAGATCAACGCCCAGGACAATGACATCAACACCCTGGCCAGCCCGGTGATTCGCGTCAGCAACCGTGAACAGGCGCGCATCCACATCGGTCAGCGTGTGCCCATCATCAGCGCCACCTCCGTGCCGTCGACCCAAGGTCCGGTGATCACTGAAAGCGTCACCTACCTGGACGTCGGTCTGAAGCTCGAAGTGCAGCCGACCATCCATCTGAACAATGAAGTGGCGATCAAGATCGCACTCGAAGTCAGTAACGCCACGCCACTGGAACCGACCCGCCAAGGCACGATTCCGGTTCAGGTCGACACCCGCAATGCCCAGACCACGCTGCGCTTGCATGACGGCGAAACCCAGATCCTTGCTGGCCTGGTGCGTAACGACCATGGCGCCACCGGCAACAAGATTCCGGGCCTGGGCGACATTCCCGGTCTTGGCCGGTTGTTCGGCAGCAACAAGGACACCGTCGGCAAATCGGAACTGGTGCTCTCCATCACCCCGCGCATCGTGCGCAACCTGCCGTACCAGAGCCCGTCGGACATGGAATTCCCCACCGGCACCGAAACCAGCATGCACATCCAGGCGCCTGACCGGCGGATGCAGGCGCCGATTCAGAATGAACACATCGATCGGCCGGTTGCGGTCAATTCCACCACTGTTGTCGTCGAGAAGCCTTGATCATGAACGCCTCGCAACGTGGTTTTACCTTGATCGAAGTCGTGGTGACGCTGGCCCTGATCGGCCTGCTGGCCGGCATGGCCGCGCCGCTGACCGAGACCGTGGTGCGCCGGGGCAAAGAGCAGGAATTGCGTGCGGCGCTGTACCAGATCCGCGACGCCATCGACGCCTACAAACGCGCCTTCGACGCCGGTTACATCGAGAAGTCGCTGAACAGCAGCGGCTATCCACCGAACCTGCAAGTGTTGGTGGAAGGTGTGCGTGATGTGCGCAGCGCCAAGGGTGCCAAGTTCTACTTTTTACGGCGCGTGCCCCATGACCCGCTGACGCCGGTCAAGCGTGACGATGAAGGTGGTTGGGGCTTGCGCTCTTACGACAGTACGGCTCAGAACCCGCGGGAGGGCGAAGACGTCTTTGACGTTTACTCCCATGCCCGCGGCAAGGGTCTCAACGGCATCGCGTACAAGGAGTGGTGAATCATGCGTCGGGAAAAGGGTTTTACCCTGCTGGAGCTGATGGTGGTCATGGCAATCATCGCGACCCTGATGACCATCGCCTTGCCACGTTATTTCAACAGCCTCGAGGCCTCGAAAGAAACCACGCTGCGCCAGAGCCTGTCGGCCATGCGCGAAGCCCTGGATCACTACTACGGCGACACCGGGCGCTATCCCGATTCCCTGGAACAACTGGTGGAGCAGCGCTACTTGCGCAACCCGCCGATGGACCCGATTTCCGAACGCAAGGACCTCTGGGTGCTGGTCGCGCCGCCTGACGGCGTACCGGGCGGGGTCGCCGATATCAAAAGCGGAGCCACAGGGAGGGCGCGTGATGGCAGCCTTTATTCCGAGTGGTAAGCCCGCCGACGAGGCCGGGTTCACGTACCTGGGCGTGCTGTTTCTGATCATGTTGATGGGCATGGGGCTGGCCAGTGCCGGCGAGTTGTGGTCAACCGCCTCGCGCCGTGATCGCGAACGTCAGTTGCTGTGGGTCGGCACGCAATACGCCCAGGCGTTGCGCAGTTATTACCGCAGTTCTCCGGGGCTGGCGCAGTACCCGAAAGAACTTGAAGACCTGTTGCAGGACGAGCGTTTTCCAACGCCTAAACATCACATTCGCCAGCTCTATCCGGACCCGATCGGCGGCGGTGAATGGACGCTGATGCGTGGGTTCGACGGACGCATCACCGGCCTCAGCAGTCCTTCCACGGACCTGCCGCTGAAGCAGTCGGATTTTCCCAGCCAGTGGTCGGACTTCACCGGCATGGCGAGCTACAAGGACTGGCAGTTCGTGGCCGAGAAAGCCTTCCTCGATGGTGCTTCGGGGCCGGTGAAAAACCAGGCCGGATCGCCTCAGGCGGTGTCGCCATGAACCGCCACTGGCTGCCGGCCCTGATCCTCGCGTGCGTGGCGACGTTCGCCAGCGCCGGGGAGGAAGACGAGATGCTGGGCTTTATCGTCGATGACACGATCTCGCACATCGGCCACGACTTTTACTACTCGTTCAGTGAACGCCTGCGTGCCACCAGCCCGATGGATTTCAACCTGGTGGTACGCGAACGACCTTCGGCACGCTGGGGCAGCCTGGTGACCGTGGAATATCAGCAGCGACTGGTTTATCGGCGCTTCCTGCCGCCGAACACCGTGGAACTCAAGGACGAGGCCTATGACGCCGCCGACTGGGTTCGCGGACAGATTGTCCAGCGCAAGCTGGAAGCCTTGTTGCAGGACACTACGGACCTTGAGAGGGACGAATTATGAAAACGACAACGGTCTCACGGAACCTCGGGCTCTGGTTGATCGGGCTGGGCAGTTGCAGCCTGGTGCAGGCCACGGAGCTGGTTTACACGCCCATCAACCCTTCGTTCGGTGGCAACCCGTTGAACGGCACCTGGTTGCTGAACAACGCTCAGGCACAAAACGACTACGACGATCCTGACCTGAAAAACCGCACGTCTGTGGCCGGGACTTCGGCCCTCGAACGCTTCACCAGCCAGTTGCAGTCGCGGCTGCTGGGGCAGTTGCTGGACAACATCTCCACGGGCAACACCGGGAGCCTGTCCACCGACGCCTTTATCGTCAACGTCGTCGACGACTCCGGTGCACTGACCATTGAAGTGACCGACCGAGCGACCGGTGAAATTTCGGAAATCCAGGTGAATGGCCTCGCCCCTTGACGGGGATCAGGGTTGATGGGGAGAGACGGACATGAAAAAAATAATAGCGCTGGGGCTGATGTTGGCGGCATTGCAAGGGTGCAGTTTGCGCGAGAACGTGGGTGCCGAGCAGGACACCGAATCACCGACCCTGACACCCCGGGCGTCGACCTATTACGACTTGATCAACATGCCACGACCCAAGGGCCGGTTGATGGCGGTGGTGTACGGCTTCCGGGACCAGACCGGGCAGTACAAACCGACCCCGGCCAGTTCGTTTTCGACCAGCGTGACCCAGGGCGCGGCGAGCATGTTGATGGATGCGTTGCAGGCCAGCGGCTGGTTTGTGGTGCTGGAACGTGAAGGGCTGCAAAACCTGCTGACCGAGCGCAAGATCATCCGCGCCTCGCAGAAGAAGCCCAATACGCCGGTGAACATTCAGGGCGAGCTGCCTCCGCTGCAAGCGGCGAACATGATGCTCGAAGGCGGCATCATCGCCTACGACACCAATGTGCGCAGTGGCGGGGAAGGGGCGCGCTACCTGGGGATCGATATTTCCCGGGAGTATCGGATAGATCAGGTCACGGTCAACCTGCGGGCGGTGGATGTACGCAGTGGGCAGGTGCTGGCGAATGTGATGACCAGCAAGACGATTTATTCCGTGGGCCGCAGTGCCGGGGTGTTCAAGTTTATCGAGTTCAAGAAGTTGCTTGAGGCTGAGGTCGGGTACACCACGAACGAGCCGGCGCAGTTGTGTGTGTTGTCGGCGATCGAGGCGGCTGTCGGGCACCTGTTGGCCCAGGGGATCGAACGGCGTTTGTGGCAGGTGGCGGGGGATAATTCTTCACCTGACAACAATGCGACGCTGGATCGTTACCTGACCCAGAACAAGGTTGTGCCTGAGGGTGAGGAAGAGTGAACCTAGGCGGCCTTCGGGCCGACCTGGTTCTTGTTGACTGAGTACATATCCATTGCTGCGGTAGCGGCTGCTTATGGTTTCGCCCTTACGGCGACTCCCTTTGGCAAACGCCCCAAAGGAAGCAAAGGTCTTCGCCCCAACGTCCGGCCCCTCGCCTGGGCTCGGCGTACCCTCGCTCCGGCATTCATCTGGGGGCATCGCCTCCGGTCGGCTTCGCTTCGACCTCCTCTCGATGTGTGCGGCTTCGCCGCACGGCG
>NZ_JASCOM010000176.1:0-12533 GCF_029959925.1 Pseudomonas sp. PS02303 | reverse complement strand
CGCGATGGCGGCATAACATTCAACAGAAGTGTCGACTGTCAGACCGCCATCGCGAGCAGGCTCACTCCCACAGGGGATCTTCGGTGCTTGATATACGTTGGTTACAGCGCCAGAACCATCTCATGCCACGCCATTCCGCCGTGGTCGGAGGCCGACGGCTTGATGTAGGCAAAGCCGAATCCGGCGTACAGCGGAATATGCCGTTCCTTGCACATCAGATGGATGTGGGTCTTGCCCATCGCCCGCATGCGCTCGATGAATTCGCCCATCAAACGCTTCGCCAGCCCCTGCCCCTGAAAATCCGGGTGCACCACCACCGACATGATCACGACGTGCGGCCCGGCCGGGTCGTGGCCAATCAGCTCCTTGAACGCTTCGTCTGACATTTCCACCTGAAACGCCGCACCGGAATTGATGAAACCGGCTACAACGCCGTCCACTTCGACCACGATAAAACCGTCGGGCCAGGTGGCAATGCGCGTGGCGATTTTTTCCCGGGTGGCGGCTTCGTCGCCTTCGTAGGCAACGGTTTCGATGGCGAAGCAGCGGTCCAGGTCGGCGGGAGTGA
The DNA here is from genome assembly GCF_029959925.1 of Pseudomonas sp. PS02303. NCBI lineage: Bacteria > Pseudomonadati > Pseudomonadota > Gammaproteobacteria > Pseudomonadales > Pseudomonadaceae > Pseudomonas > Pseudomonas sp. PS02303. The sequence goes on along the minus strand of NZ_JASCOM010000176.1, from coordinate 11,965 downwards.
CGTGGCGGATGACGGTGTTCATGGCAGCTCGGATTCAGCGTGGGAAAGGCTGGGGATCATAAATTAATAAGGTGTTCATATCGATCACTGCTGATGTCGTAAAGCCTTCGTATAGGTGCTTTCATTGCCGATCGGATCGGATTATTGGTGTTGCCTGTCTCTGATCATCGATAGGGGGAACACACCATGAGCAGCGTTCAGATCGGACTTCTCTTGCTGTTGGGCATCAGCACGTTTGGCTTTGTGACGTTGTCGATTGACGTGATGCGGTCGCGACGGATGAAGCGGAGCAAGTAACGATCAAGAGGCGGACGTGGGTCCGCCTCTTGATGCGGTCATTTGTCTTTTAGCGGCAGCCAGATTTCCAGCACGCCGGTGTTGAGCTTCGGGTTGAAGTCTTCGCTGTAGCGTTCGAACTCTGGCGCGTCCGCCGCCTGATGGCCGGACTGCGGCAGCCAGGTTTTCCAGATGTACTGAAAGGTCGCGGGCAACTGGTCCAGTGTGCCTTTGTGCTCGAACACCGCGTAATGCTGGGGTAGAACCTCGACCCAGCGGTACTTCTCGGGCAGGTCGTCGAGTTTGGCGATTTCGACGCCGGCGATGTACTCAAACCCGCCTTTGCCATCGGGATTGCAGCAAATACCGTAGGTCACTTCACCTTTTTGGCCGGGTATCTTGCCCATCTCGGGAATGAATTTTTCCCAGAGTTCGGGAATGCCTTGTGTGGTCTGCTGGGTAAATCGACCACCCAGCCCTGCAATGAGCAGAAAATGCCCATGTTCGAAGCGTGGCTCGGCCGGTTTCACGCCTGTTTGCTCATCCATGACTCAACTCCTTGCTGCAAAAAAAATGGGTTCGGCTGGGAGTATAGAAGCCAAACCCGATTCGCCTAATTACAGGGCGTGCAACTGCTCGACGGCGCCCGCACCAATGAACTCGTTATAACCCGATAGAATCACGTACACCGCGAAATAGCAGAAGATCGCCGCCGATGCCATGTAGGAGTAACGCAGCAGTTTGTCGCCCAGCAACTTGCCGCCGTGGCTCGCGGCGAAGCACAACGCGACGCACCAGAACACTCCGGCGCACAGAAAACCGCCGAGAAACAGCGCCGAACTGACGGCATCACCGCCACCGGAGCGCGCGATCAGCGTGCCACCCACGGCCGCAAACCAGAGAATGGCGCTGGGTGACGACATGGCCAGGAAAATCCCGCGGAAAAACTCCTTGCGGTGAGAGTTCTGCCCCACCTCGGCGGACTGCGCCAACACCGCTTCATGGTGAATCGCCGAATAGATCATCTTCGCCGCGAAATACACCAGCAACGCTGAACCGCCGATCCACAGCACCCAACGCACGGTTTCGTATTGCAGCAAAACGGTCATGCCCGCCAACGCCAGCACCGCGTAAATCAGGTCACCGACGCAAGTGCCCAAGCCCAGGGCAAAGCCTTGAAAATAGCCGCGCTGCATGGCCAGGGTGATCATCGCGATGTTGGCCACGCCGATATCCAGGCACAGCGAAAGGCTCAGCAGAAAGCCGCTGGTAAATTCCATCAACCGGGTTCCTTCGGACAAATTTGTTTACAGAGTCGCTGGACAGTGTGCCACAACAGCCCTTACATTCCGCCACAGGCCACCGCAGTGGCCAGCGTCGCTCGGACGGTTCCGGGCGCTCACGTTACCGAGGCAACAATGGCTAACCCAGGTTCGCCGCGCCGCTTTGCGCGCATAGATCGACTCCCCCCTTACGTATTCAACATCACTGCCGAGCTGAAGATGGCCGCCCGTCGTCGTGGCGAAGACATCATCGACTTCAGCATGGGCAACCCTGATGGCCCTACTCCGCCACACATCGTCGAAAAACTGGTCACCGTCGCCCAGCGCGAAGACACCCACGGCTACTCGACGTCCAAGGGTATCCCGCGTCTGCGCCGGGCCATTTCCAATTGGTACAAGGATCGCTACGAGGTCGATATCGACCCGGAAACCGAAGCCATTGTCACCATCGGCTCCAAGGAAGGCCTGGCGCATCTGATGCTGGCCACCCTCGACCAGGGCGACACCGTGCTGGTGCCGAACCCCAGTTATCCGATTCACATCTACGGTGCCGTGATTGCCGGCGCCCAGGTGCGTTCGGTGCCGCTGATCCCGGGCGTGGACTTCTTCGCTGAACTGGAAAGCGCGATTCGCGGCTCGATCCCGAAACCGAAAATGATGATTCTCGGCTTCCCGTCGAACCCCACCGCCCAATGCGTGGAACTGGATTTCTTCGAGCGGGTGATCGCCCTCGCCAAGCAGTATGACGTTTTGGTGGTGCACGACCTGGCTTACGCCGACATCGTCTATGACGGCTGGAAAGCCCCGTCGATCATGCAGGTGCCGGGCGCCAAGGACATCGCGGTGGAATTTTTCACCCTGTCCAAGAGCTACAACATGGCGGGCTGGCGCATCGGCTTCATGGTCGGCAACGCTGAACTGGTCAACGCCCTGGCGCGGATCAAGAGTTACCACGACTACGGCACCTTCACCCCGCTGCAGGTCGCGGCGATTGCGGCGCTGGAAGGCGATCAGCAGTGCGTCAAGGACATCGCCGAGCAGTATCGGCAGCGTCGCAACGTGCTGGTCAAAGGCCTGCACGAACTGGGCTGGATGGTCGAGAATCCGAAAGCGTCGATGTATGTCTGGGCCAAGATTCCCGAAGCCTATGCGCACTTGGGCTCGCTGGAGTTCGCCAAGAAATTGCTCGCCGAGGCCAAGGTCTGCGTCTCGCCAGGCGTCGGGTTTGGTGAGTATGGGGATGATCATGTGCGCTTTGCGCTGATCGAAAACCAGGACCGGATTCGTCAGGCCGTGCGCGGGATTCGCGGGATGTTTCGGGCGGATGGCCTGGCCCCGAAATCCGCCGGCTAACACTTAACCTGTAGGAGTGAGCCTGCTCGCGATGAGGCCATCACATCCAATTGAAGTGTCAACTGCCCCACCGCTATTGCGAGCAGGCTCACTCCTACAAGGGTGATGTGTTGAGCCATGAAATCATCACCCACAAAAAAACCGCATTGCTGCGGTTTTTTTGTGCCTGCGCCTTGCTTAAACAAAGAGCCGCTTAAACGAACATCGACAGCAACAGGATAAAGCCCAGCGCAACGATGGACAGGATGGTTTCCATCGCGGTCCAGGTCTTGAAGGTTTCCGCCACGGTCATGTTGAAATACTGCTTCACCAGCCAGAAACCCGCGTCGTTGACGTGAGACAGGATCAACGAACCGGCACCAGTGGCCAGCACCAACAGCTCACGGTTCACACCCGGAATCATCCCCACCACCGGCACCACGATGCCTGCGCCAGTAATGGTCGCCACGGTTGCAGAACCGGTTGCCACACGAATCACCGCCGCCACCAGCCAGGCCAGCAGGATCGGCGAGATCTGCGCTTCCACCGCCATGTGGCCGATCACGTCACCCACACCGCTGGTGACCAGCATCTGCTTGAAGCCACCACCGGCACCGATGATCAGAATGATCGCGGCGGTCGGCGCAAGGCTGGCATCCAGCCATTTGAGCATCTGGTTGGAGCCAATGCCCTGCTTGTAACCGAAGGTGTACAGCGACAGCAGCAACGCCAGCAGCAGGGCCGAGATAGGGTGACCGATCAGGTCCATGAAGGTGCGGAAGAAGTTACCGTCCGGCAGCACCACATCGGCAAAGGTTTTGAGCAACATCAGGAAAACCGGCGACAGCACGGTGATCAAGGTGATGGAGAAACTCGGGAGATCGGCAGAGTCGTTTTCACGTGCCAGTTGATCCACCAGTTCCTGGTTAGGATGGCCGGGGATGTATTTGGCGATGAACGTGCCGTAGATCGGACCGGCAATGATGGCCGTCGGCAGCGCAACGATCAGACCGTAAAGAATGGTTTTACCGATGTCAGCGCCAAACACGCCGATGGCCAGCAACGGACCCGGGTGCGGCGGAACGAGGCCGTGCACGGCGGACAGACCGGCCAGCAGCGGGATACCGATCTTGATGATCGACACGCCGGTACGTCGGGCGACGATGAACACCAGCGGGATCAGCAGCACGAAGCCGATTTCGAAGAACAGCGGAATGCCGACCAGGAACGCGGCGAACATCATCGCCCACTGCACCTTGTCCTTGCCGAACGCACGAATCAGAGTCTGGGCAATCTGATCCGCCCCGCCCGACTCGGCCATCATTTTGCCGAGCATCGTGCCCAGCGCGAGGATGATCCCGACAAAACCGAGCACCCCACCGAAGCCGTCCTGGAACGCCTTGATGATGGTGCCGATCGGCATGCCGGAGGTCAGCCCGAGAAAGGCTGCGGCGATGATCAGGGCAATGAAGGGGTGGAACTTGAACTTGGTGATCAGGACGATAAGCCCGATCACCGTGACCACTGCATCGAGCAGCAGGAACGTCTCGTGGGACATGCCAAACATTAGGGGTGTCTCCTGGTTGTTGTTGTTATTAAAGCGGGTAACTCGCACGCCATCAGGACAGCGCTATCTCTTCGGAAAAAACTCATACGGCCTGTTTCAGGCCATGGGCCTGCCACCAGACATGCGCTTGCTTCGCCAGTTGCTCGACGCTGTGGTTTGAAGCGTCCAGCGCCAGGGTCAAGGGCTCGCCAACGGGGGATTCAAGGGTGGCGAACTGACTGTCGATCAGGGTCGAAGGCATGAAGTGGCCCGGCCGGTGGGAGACACGATCAGCGGCGACTTCAGGGGTCAGCTCAAGGAACACGAAGCCCAGGCCCGGCAAGGCGCTGCGCAGACGTTCGCGGTAACTGTGTTTGAGGGCCGAGCAGGTCAGCACCGGGCGCTGGCCTTGAGCGTCGACGCGGCGCAATTCATCGCACAGGCTGTCGAGCCAGCCGGCACGGTCTTCGTCGTTCAGGGGGATGCCCGCGCTCATCTTTTCGATATTGGCGGCAGGGTGGAAAGTGTCGCCTTCAATGGCGGTCGCGCCGCTGAGTTGGCACAAGGCCTCGCTGACGCAAGTCTTGCCGCAACCGGCAACGCCCATGATGACCAGGGCGGTGATGGAATGATTCATGTAACACCTCAGCGCGCAGACAGCGCTACCTTTGCCAGTTATGACGCTTGAGCAAAAGCAGAAGTTGCCGACGCCTTCTTGTCATTTTTGTGGGTTGCAGCATGTTCGTTCCCAATGCCAAAAAGCGGGGATCAGGCAAACCCCGCTCACGCATTTGCAGCTGCATCGAGACAGCGCTACCTTAGTGCCTCGAATTTTGTTTGGCAAGCCGTCCGATGATCTCCACTAAAAACGATAAGAATACGCGCACCACTGGCCGCCCTACCCTGAACGAAGTGGCACGCCTGGCCGGTGTCAGCCCGATCACCGCCTCCCGCGCCTTGCGCGGCGTCAGCACGGTGGCCACCGAACTGGTGGAAAAAGTGCAGAAAGCGGCCCTTGAACTCAACTACGTGGTTAACCCTGCCGCCCGCGCCTTAGCCTCGGCCCAGAGCCATTCGGTGGTGGTTTTGGTGCCTTCGCTGTCCAACCTGCTGTTCATCGATACGCTGGAAGCCATTCATCAGGTTTTGCGTCCCAAGGGCTTCGAAGTGCTCATCGGCAACTTCCATTATTCGCGCGATGAAGAAGAAAACCTGCTGCGCAATTACATGGCGTATCAGCCTCGCGGTTTGCTGCTGACCGGTTTCGACCGCACCGAAAGTTCGCGACGGATGATCGAGGCGAGCAACATTCCGTGCGTGTACATGATGGAACTGGACAGCGCCGCCGGGCTCAATTGCGTGGGTTTCTCGCAACTCGCGGCGGGTGAAACGGCGGCGCACCATTTGCTGTCACGTGGGCGCAAGCGCCTGGCCTACATCGGCGCGCAGCTGGATCAACGCACCTTGCTGCGCGGCGAAGGTTTCCGCAAAGCCCTGCAAAAGGCCGGTTTGTATGACCCGGACCTGGAAGTGCTGACGCCGCGCGCCTCCTCCGTCGGCCTGGGGGGCGAACTGTTCCTGCAACTGCTCGCCAATCATCCTGATGTCGATGCCATTTTCTTCGGCAACGACGACCTGGCCCAGGGCGCCCTGCTTGAAGCGATGCGTTGCGGGATCAAAATCCCCGAACAAGTGGCGATCCTCGGTTTCAACGACCTGCCCGCCTCGGCGCACATGGTCCCGCGCCTGAGCAGCATCAGCACCCCGCGCGAGGCGATTGGCCGACGTTCGGCGGAGTTGATGTTGACCTTGCTGGCGGGCAACACCGTGGCGAAACCGGTGCAGGACATGGGGTTTGAGTTGAAGGTGCGCGAAAGTACCTGACCCAGGTTGGCACGAGCCTACTCGCGATGGCGGTGGGTCAGTCACCATCAATGTTGACCGTCAGGTCCTCATCGCGAGCAGGCTCACTCCCACAAGGGATTGCCTCAGCGACCCATCAGTTCGACGAACGCCATCGCGCCTTTCTGCAATGGCTGGCTCTTGAGCCATACCGCGTGCACCGGCAGCACCAGACCGTTCTCGATGTTGCGGAAACTCAGGCGCTTGAGTCTTCCGGCATCGAGCAACGGTTGGACCACCGACAACGGAAAATTGCCCCAGCCCAACCCGGCTTCGACCATTTCCAGCGCCATGGCGAGGGTGTCGGTGCGCCAATAGGATTCGCCCACCAAAGGCCGGGTTTCGCTGATCGGCAGGTCGCGACTGGCAACGATGATTTGCCGCACGTGAACCAGATCCTCCAGAAACAAATCCTCGCCCTGAAACAGCGGATTGTCCGCTGCAAGCGTCGCGATCACGCGCTCGGTGCCGACGAACTGGAATCGCTCCAGTACGTTCATGCTCAACCCCGCGAAGGCCAGGCAAACGCTGACGCGACCGCTGTGGAGCATCGCCAGCACATCGTCCTGGGGCGCGCTGAGCAGTTCTATCTCCAGGAGCGGATGACGCTGGGCGATGACCTTGATCGCGGCCAGCAAATGGCGCTTGTCGAGGTCCGCCACGACGCCAATGGACAACTTGCTTTCCAGCCCCAGCGACAGCTCGATCGCATGCACCTGCAGCTGCTTGAGCTGTTCGGCGATCAACCGCGCGTGCGGCACCAACGCACTGGCCATCGCCGTCGGCACCGGTTCGCGATGGCTGCGATCGAACAGCGGATATCCGAGCTCGGCCTCCAGGTTGGCAATGCCCATGCTCACCGCCGACGGCACTTTGCCCAGCGCACGCGCCGCCGCCGAAAACGAACCGCGCTCGATCACGGCCAGGAACAACTCGATGCTGTCGCTGTTGAAACTCATTCCTCGTCCTATCAATAAAACTGAAAGCTGCTGACTTTTTCTGTCAGTACTATTGAAGCTATCTTTCGTCGCCTTCGCCAGTGCTGCTGGCTTCAAGTTCGCGAGAAAGAGGCAAAACTCCATGCAAGGCGTTAAACGCAAACTGGTCTACGTGTCGCTGTTCGAAGTCTTTGGCATGACCTTCTCGACGCTGGGCCTGGCATTGCTGTCCGGCACCTCGCCTGGCAGCACCGGGCCGTTGGCCGTCATCATCACCACCATCGCAGTGACCTGGAATTTCATCTACACCACAGTGTTCGAGCGCTGGGAACGTCGTCAGCCATCGCGCACCCGCACCGTTAAACGGCGCATCGCCCATGCCGTGGGATTTCAACTAACCTTGATAGTGTTTCTCATCCCGCTGATCGCCTGGTGGATGAACATCAGCCTGGTGCAGGCTTTCCTGCTGGACCTGGCGCTGATCATTTTCATCCCGTGCTACACCTTCGCGTTCAACTGGCTGTTTGATCGCACATTTGGTTTGCCAGCCTCGGCGTTGCCGGATCCGGTTTGAAAACCGCGCAATGTCTGTCAGATTCCTGAAGCGTCGAATCGCTAACGGAGTAGCTCAATGGAACATGCACTGAAGATTTTGGGTAAGGCGTCGTCCATCAATGTCAGAAAGGTCCTGTGGACCTGTGAAGAACTGGGCGTTGCCTACGAACGCGAGGATTGGGGTAGCGGTTATGCCTCAACCCACACACCGGAGTTTCTGCGGCTCAATCCCAACGCGCTGGTGCCGGTGATCATCGACGACGCTGGAGTGCTGTGGGAGTCCAACACCATCTGCCGTTATCTGGCCGGCAAACACCAGAACACCGATCTGCTCCCCCACGAACCGGCCGCGCGCGCTCGGGTCGAGCAATGGATGGATTGGCAAGCCACTGAACTCAATGCCTCATGGAGCTATGCGTTCACGGCATTGGTGCGCAAAGATCCGGAGTTCCAGGACCCGCATCACATTGCTGCCGGTGTACGTGGCTGGAACCAGAAGATGGGCATCCTCGAACACCAGCTCGCGGCGACCAAAGCTTACGTCGCCGGGCCACGCTTCACCCTCGCCGACATTGTCATCGGACTGTCCGTCAACCGCTGGCTGATGACCCCGATGGAGCGGCCCGATTACCCGGCCATCGACGAGTACTTTCAGCGACTGGCACAACGTCCGGGGTTCCTCAAGTTCGGCTGCAATGGCCTGCCTTGATGCCCTGCCTTGTTTGCCGCCAAGCGGCAAAGACTAACCGCAGAACCCACGTCTCCCCCTCGGCCAGCACTCACTAACTGCTTGATTTATAGTGGTTTTTGCTTATAGGCATACTATTTGCTCAAAGCACCGCACCACAACTACCTGCAAGGTCTATTCATCATGTTGGTCAGTGCCAAACAACAAACGTTAATGATCCCGCTCTCCAAGAAGCCCGGCGATGATCCTGCGGCTAAAGCCGCTGCCGGCCTTCAGGGGGCGATGCTGCAAACGTTGCAAAGCAACGTTCAGGCGCAAACCGCGCAGGTGCAGACTTCCGCCACCCGGGACGCCACCCGGCAAGTCAGCGAGGCGAGCAAAATCAGCGAAAACGTTGATGAAGCGTTCGCCAAAACCCGCGTGCAATTGCAAGCGCTCGAGTCTTTCCAACTGCCGGCCGATGTTAAAGACAGGGTCACGGACAGCGCCGCCATGAGCGACTTCAAGGACTACATGAGCAAAACGCCGGAGCAGCGCCTGCGCGACAGCATTCTGCAAGAGATGGGGCTGACTGAAGAAGAAGTACAAGCCATGCCACCGGAGAAACAACAGGCAATCGCCAAAGAGATCGCCGAGCGCACGGAGGACAAGGTCAAACTGGCGCAGGTCGAGAAAGAAAACGCCAACAGTGAGAAAGGCAGTAGCCAGGTGGTCGACAAGTTCCTCGCTTCGCTTTAACGGCAGGGAGAACCCTGCACTTCATGCAGCAACCGGCACAGCCGGCTGCTACAAGAGACGCGACGCGATCAGTCAGTTCAACTGCAACGTTTCGTTGAACTGACTGATCGCATCCACCACATGCCGCGACCCTTGCTGAATCTCCAGGATCACCTCCCCCGCCTCGTTCGCCAGTTCCACCCCAAGTCCGGTTCGGCTCAAGCTCGACTGCATGCTGGTCACCGCGCTCAACGACAGGTCATGGTTCTTGCGCACCACGTCGACGATCTCCAGCGTCGCCTGACTCGTGCGTGCCGCGAGGCTGCGTACTTCATCGGCGACCACCGCAAAACCCCGCCCATGCTCGCCGGCCCGGGCCGCTTCGATGGCTGCATTGAGCGCCAACAAGTTGGTCTGGTCGGCAATGCCGCGAATCGTCTGCACGATGGTGCCGATGATGTCGGACTGTTTGCTGACGGCATCAATACTGAGCGCGGCTTCGTTCAAATCCCGGGAAATGTCCTGGATGATCTGCACCGTTTGCTGCACCACCTGAGAACCTTTCTGTGCACAGGCGTCGTTTTGCACCGACGTGCTGTGCGCCGACTCCGCAGCGGTTTGCAACGTGGCGATTTGCCGGGTGATGTCGCTGGCAAACTTCACCACTTTGTAGAGCCGGCCCTTGGCGTCGAACAAAGGGTTGTAGGACGCTTCGAGGTACACGGTATGGCCGTGTTTATCTTTGCGTTCAAAACGATGGGAGTGATACTCGCCGCGATTGAGTGATGCCCAGAACGCTTTGTAAGCCGAGGACTCGGCTTCGGCGCGGTGGCAAAACAGGCTGTGGTGTTTCCCCACCACTTCGTTGAGCGAGTAATGCATCGTCTTCAGAAAGTTATCGTTGGCCGTGATGACGTTGCCCTCGGGGGTGAACTCGATCACCGCCATGGAACGACCTATGGCGGCGAGCATGCTTTCTTCTTCGTGTTCCTTGTAAACCCTGGCGGAGATGTCAGTGGCAACTTTAATCACGCTTTTAACCTGACGGTCGGGACCGAACACCGGCATGTAACTGGCTTCGAGCCAGACCTCCTTGCCGCGCTTGTTCAAGCGCAAGAAGCTCCCGCCCACCGGTTCGCCACGGGCCAGGTCGCGCCACAACTTCGCGTAAGCCTCGCTGCGATAAAAAGCTTCCTCGCAAAAGATCCGATGATGTTTGCCGCGCACTTCGTCGGCGCTGTACCCCATGACACTGCAAAAGTTGTCGTTGGCATCCAGCACTATGCCGTCCGGCGTGAATTCGATCATCGCCATTGATCGACTGACCGCCGCCAACTTGGCGTTGGCTTCGCTCAACGCGCAGCTATAGCGCTCGATTTCCAGCAGGTCAGCCTTGTGATGTAGGTTAAACATGGTCGTATCACCTTCAGCGCGTTCTTTTGATTGATGAAAGGTCTTTGGTCTTTCAACGGATCCACCACAACGTTCTATGGAACAGGCACACGCGTTCCTCCACGGGAGGAAGTGTCAGGTGATCAATGATGTTCAATCGGAGTGTCCATGCAGCAACGCACTCATCAAGACATCCTTCTCTTGATAGCCCGGGACCGGGCCAGCCCTAACGGTTTCATAAGTAATTCCCTTTACCGGCCAGCTCCTTGTTACTCCCTGTCGGCGCCTTGGGTTGGGCACTCTTGCTGCGCCATCTTTCATATGGCGAGCGACATGGGTAGTTAGAAGTCAGCGTAGACAGTCGATAGAGGGGCGCAAGGCCACTAGTCGGCCAGTATTGAGGACAAAATCGGTTCAGCGAGGAAAATCAGGAATGCCTGTAGCGCTGCAGCGCATCAAACGAACTCGCAATGTCTGCCCGTGGGCGGCATCGAAGTAATGGGGCATGGCGTTGCTCAGATCGGGGACCCGTCCCCCTCTGTGCAATGGCGCAGGGAAATCTTGCAGATTATTGGGTTATTTCTTTAGGCATGCAGCAGGAGCCCGAAGACCGGGCTCCCTTGTGGCGAGATCAATGACCGAACACATCCACCTTCTTGGCCTTCTTGTCTGCGCGCTTTTCATCGGCGGTTTTCGCCGGTTTCTTCTTTGCCGCTTTTTTTGAATCCATGCCTTTGGCCATGATACGTACTCCACTCATACGGGATGTGAGATCAGGTATACACCTATCGCCGGCCGCGCGTTCTTTTATAATCACCCGCTTTGCGCACCGACAGATCGAACCTATGCCCGACACCCAGTACACCCTGCTCGCCGAGCCGTTATGGCCGTTGATGAACAAGTTTTATCGCGCCCACCAATCGTCGATGAAAGCGGTTCGCGACGCTCAGCTGTGGGTCGCCAGACGCGAGGAGATCATTGGCGCGCTGTGTTTGCGGTCGGTCTCGGGCGGGCATTGGTTGACGGGGTTGTTCGTCGATCCGGCCTGTCGCGAACAGGGCATCGCGGCGGCGTTGATCGCCGAAGCGGTGCGCGGTCTCGACCAACCGGTCTGGCTGTTCTGCCACCCGGACTTGCGGGGCTTTTATGAACGCCGAGGGTTTTCCTTCGATCCGCCAATGCCCTACGCCATGACCGAACGCCTGAGTCGTTACGCGCGCAGCAAACCGATGATTGCCATGGGCCTGGAACCGTCTGTGAGTTCGACATGTAGGAGCGAGCCTGCTCGCGAAGGCGGCGTGTCATTCGACTTCATCGGTGAATGCCCCGCCGCCTT
>NZ_JASCOM010000175.1:0-12535 GCF_029959925.1 Pseudomonas sp. PS02303 | reverse complement strand
GGCAAGCCTCGCTCCTACAGGATTGATGACGAATGCAAATTCAGCGAACGATACAAAACCTGCAGTAGCGAGGCTTGCCCGCGAAGAGGCCAACCCAGGCACTACAAATCTCAACCACTGCCCGGCACGTTCGGCCAAAGATCCGCCACCAGAAACAACCGTTCCGCTTCCTCCCAATCCCCATCCGCGTTCTCGATCAGGCGCACCATCAACTGCGCCGGGGCCAAAGGCTCCAGGTCACTGAGCCATGCGTCCAGTTGCCCGGTGTTCCAGGTCTGTTCCGCCGGGTAATGCGCCGGCGCCAGCCACGCATGGCGGGGCAGGGGTTGCCAGCGGCCGAACGGGCGCTGCACGACAAAGTTCGCCCAGTCTTTCTGATGCAGCCAGCTGCCGCGCAGATGCTGCGGATGGGCACCGTGGGGGGGCTCGGCTTGTCCTGGCCACGGATACAGCAGATAACCGCCCAGCCACAGATGCGCGCTGAACTGCTGAATATCCAGCGCCGCCAGTACCTCGCGACTCTCGGGGCGGGCGGAAATCGGCAGTTGGTGTTGCGTCAGATGCGCCAGTTTGCGGTCCAGTCGATCATGACAACCTGGTCCGAGCCACTGCGCCGTGTCCTGTCCGTCACCATTCTGCGGCCCCAGATACAGCTTGATCGCCAGTTCCAGATGATGCACGCCGTCGCGGTCGCGCAACAGCATGTCCAGCTCGCCCAAGGTGTGGCCTTCGCGGCGGATCGGCATGTTGGCGGCAATCAACTCGATACCCGGCGCATGGCGCACGGCGTATTGCCACAAGCGTTCGTAATACAGGCCCAGTCGCCGGGTCCTGGCCTGCGCCAGCCAGTGCAGCAAGTCGTAACTGTCGCGGTCGAGTTGCTTCAGCCAGCGTTCCAGCTGCTCAGGTGCCTGCACCCAGTCGCTGCCGGCCAGCGGATGGCGTTGCGGCCACGGAGTGGTGTCGAGCATCGGCGGCGCGAGGATGACCCAGGCAAGGTCGCGCACCTCGGGGTGGCGCAACTGGTGGGGTAACTGGAGCAAATCGGGAAATAGGATCATCTTGCGAGCATAGCCCTAAACATGAGTACACCCTTGTGGCTGAAAGGATTTTGTCTATCCCGCGCTTTCGCCCATAATCGTGTTTTTCACCGTCGCGCAGGAACCCCATGGAGCAATTTCGTAATATCGGCATCATCGGTCGCCTGGGCAGTTCGCAGGTGCTGGATACCGTCCGCCGACTGAAACGGTTTCTGCTTGATCGTCACCTGCACGTGATTCTCGAAGACACCATCGCCGAAGTCCTGCCCGGTCATGGCCTGCAAACCTCGTCTCGCAAGATGCTCGGCGAAGTCTGTGACATGGTGATTGTGGTCGGCGGTGACGGCAGCCTGCTTGGCGCCGCGCGTGCCTTGGCCCGACACAATATTCCGGTGCTCGGCATCAACCGGGGCAGCCTCGGTTTCCTGACCGACATTCGCCCGGATGAACTGGAAGTCAAAGTCGCCGAAGTGCTCGATGGCCATTACCTGGTGGAAAACCGCTTCCTGCTGCAAGCCGAAGTCCGGCGCCATGCCGAGGCCATCGGCCAGGGCGATGCGCTGAACGACGTGGTCCTGCACCCGGGCAAATCGACGCGGATGATCGAATTCGAGTTGTACATCGACGGCCAGTTCGTCTGCAGCCAGAAGGCCGACGGCCTGATCGTCGCAACGCCCACCGGTTCGACCGCCTATGCGTTGTCGGCGGGCGGGCCGATCATGCATCCCAAGCTCGACGCTATTGTGATTGTGCCGATGTACCCCCATACCTTGTCGGGCAGGCCAATTGTGGTCGATGGCAACAGTGAGCTGAAAATCGTCGTGTCCAAAGATATGCAGATTTACCCGCAAGTCTCCTGTGACGGGCAGAACCATTTCACCTGCGCGCCGGGCGACACCATCACCATCAGCAAAAAAGCCCAGAAACTGCGGCTGATCCACCCGCTCGACCACAACTACTATGAGGTCTGCCGGACCAAGCTTGGCTGGGGCAGCCGGTTGGGTGGTGGAGGCGACTGATGCTCGATCCCGCGCGTAGCTACGACCTGATCGGTGACGTGCACGGTTGCGCTCTGACCCTTGAGCACTTGCTCGACCGGCTCGGTTATCACAAACAAGGTGGCGTCTGGCGGCATCCATCGCGCATGGCGGTGTTCGTCGGCGACATCATCGACCGCGGCCCGCGGATTCGCGAGGCGCTGCATATCGTCCACGACATGGTCGAGGCCGGTCAGGCGCTGTGCATCATGGGCAACCATGAATTCAACGCCCTCGGCTGGGCCACGCCGGCGCCGCCAGGCAGCGGCAAGCAGTTCGTGCGCGAACACACGCCACGCCATGCGCGCCTGCTCGGTGAAACCCTGACGCAATTTGAACATCACCCCGGCGACTGGCATGACTTCCAGCAATGGTTTTACGAACTGCCATTGTTTGTGGATGCCGGGCGTTTCCGCGTGGTGCACGCCTGCTGGGATGCCGGCCTGATCGAGCCGCTGCGCGCACTGTTCCCCGATGGCTGCGTCGACGAACATTTCCTCCAGGCCTCGGCCGTGCCGGGCAGTTTCGCCTGCACCGTGTTCGATCGTTTGCTGCGCGGGACCGACATGCGCCTGCCCCACGGGCTGACCATGACCAGCGGCGATGGCCTGACGCGTTCGTTCTTCCGCACCAAATTCTGGGAAGACGACCCGCAAACCTACGGAGACATTGTGTTCCAGCCCGACGCCTTGCCCGAACCCGTCGCCCAGACGCCCCTGTCGTCCACCGAAAAAAATACCTTGCTGCGTTACGGCGTCGATGAGCCGCTGTTGTTCGTTGGCCATTACTGGCGCAGCGGCAAACCGGCGCCGATCCGTCCGAACCTGGCCTGCCTGGATTACAGCGCGGTGCTCTACGGCAAACTGGTTGCCTATCGCCTGGATCAGGAAACCCGCCTCGACCCGCACAAGTTTGTCTGGGTCGATGTCGAGCGGCCGGAGGTGTTGCGATGACTACCGTTGCTGTTTTACGCCTGCCGCTGGCCGTGGATTTGAGCGGGTTCGTCAAACTGCTGCAACGCATGCAGGTGCCGCATCGGGTCAGCGAAGAGTCCGGTGAACAGGTGCTGTGGGTGCCGGCCAATATCAGCGAAGACGTCCGTTCCTTATATGAACGTTTCCCGGCGGGCGACCCTGATCAGCAGCTGGACATTCCGGTCGCGCAAACCACCAGGCGGCCTGGTTTCGTCGAGCAGATGCGCCATGCCAAGGCAACCGGCTTGGTGTTGCTGCTGAGCCTGATCGTCGGTGCGGTGACGCTGCTGGGGGAAAACCTCGACACGCTGCGTTGGCTGACCTTCCTCGATTTTCGTATCGTTGGCGAGTACATCCATTTTGTGCCCTTGGCCGACAGCCTGGCGGCGGGGCAGTGGTGGCGTCTGGTGACGCCGATGCTGATCCACTTCGGCATCCTGCACCTGGCCATGAACGGCATGTGGTACTGGGAGCTGGGGCGGCGCATCGAGTCGCGTCAGGGCAGCATCAACCTGATCGGCTTGACCTTGCTTTTCAGCCTGGTGTCGAACTACGCCCAGTTCGTTTTCAGTGGCCCGACCCTGTTCGGCGGGTTGTCCGGGGTGCTTTACGGCCTGCTCGGGCATTGCTGGATTTTCCAGATATTGTCGCCGAACCCGGCATATCGCCTGCCGCGCGGTGTGCTGGTGATGATGCTGGTGTGGCTGGTGCTGTGCCTGTCGGGCCTGGTCTCGATGATCGGTTTCGGTGAAATCGCCAACGCAGCCCATGTCAGCGGGTTGCTCGTCGGATGCTTGACCGGTTTGTTGGGTGGTTTGTACAACCGCCGTAAACTGGCCGTCTAATCAGTTATGTATTAAAGAGCGGAGCCCTTGATGTCCTCTTTTAACGAAATGATTCAAAACATCACCCCCGATATCTACCAGAGCCTGAAGCTGGCGGTGGAGATCGGCAAATGGTCCGACGGTGGCAAACTCACCGCCGAACAACGTGAATTGTCGCTGCAAGCGATGATCGCCTGGGAAATCCAGAACCTGCCCGAGGAAGAGCGTACCGGCTACATGGGCCCGCAGGAATGTAGCTCGAAGTCGATCAGCGTGCCGAACATCCTGTTCAAATCGGATGCCATCCATTGATTGAGATTGGCCGTGGTGCAATCAGCAAAATGTCGGCGCGCCTTGACGGGCCGAACGTGCAGTACGCGTTTCGTCTGGATGACGTCGAGGTGCCGGTCAATCCCTTGATCGGCAGCACGGTGCGTCTGGAATATCTGGGGGCGATTCATTGCACCCATTGCGGGCGCAAGACCAAAACCAGTTTCAGCCAGGGGTATTGCTACCCGTGTATGACCAAACTGGCGCAGTGCGACCTCTGCATCATGAGCCCGGAGCGTTGCCACTACGACGCTGGCACCTGCCGTGAGCCGGAGTGGGGCGAGAAGTTCTGCATGACCGATCACATTGTGTATCTGTCGAATTCGTCCGGGGTGAAAGTCGGGATTACCCGCGCCACCCAGCTGCCGACTCGCTGGATCGACCAGGGCGCCCGTCAGGCGTTGCCGATCATGCGCGTTTCGACCCGCCAGCAATCGGGGTTTGTCGAGGACCTGTTCCGCAGTCAGGTGGCAGACAAGACCAACTGGCGTGCTTTACTCAAGGGCGACGCGGTGTCGGTGAACCTGGCCGAGGTTCGCGATCAGTTGTTCGACAGCTGCGCCGAAGGGTTGCAAGGTTTGCAGGAACGATTCGGCCTACAAGCAATCCAGACCATTGCCGACGTAGAAACCCTCGAAATCCGCTATCCGGTCGAGCAATACCCGGCCAAAATCGTCAGCTTCAACCTGGACAAGAATCCGATTGCCGAAGGCACGTTGTTGGGGATCAAGGGCCAATACCTGATTTTCGACACAGGCGTCATCAATATTCGTAAATACACGGCTTATCAGCTCGCCGTGCATCAGTAAGGACTCCAGCATGCGCACCGAACAACCGAAGATGATCTATTTGAAAGACTATCAGGCGCCCGAGTACCTGATCGACGAGACGCACCTGACCTTCGAGTTGTTCGAGGACCACAGCCTGGTCCATGCGCAACTGGTGATGCGCCGCAATCCCGAGCGCGGCCCGGGCCTGCCGCCGCTGGTGCTGGACGGCCAGCAACTCGAGCTGCTGTCGGTCACCGTGGCTGACCGCGAGCTGAGCGACACTGATTATCAGCTGACGGAAAACCACCTGACCCTGCACCCGACCAGCACCACCTTCACGGTCGATACCAGCGTCAAGATCCACCCGGAAACCAACACCGCCCTGGAAGGTTTGTACAAATCCGGCACGATGTTCTGCACCCAGTGCGAGGCCGAAGGCTTCCGCAAGATCACCTATTACCTCGACCGCCCGGACGTGATGAGCACGTTCACCACCACGGTCATTGCCGAGCAGCATAGCTATCCGGTGTTGCTGTCCAACGGCAATCCGATTGCCTCCGGTCCCGGCGAAGACGGCCGGCACTGGGCGACGTGGGAAGACCCGTTCAAGAAACCGGCGTACCTGTTCGCACTGGTGGCCGGTGACTTGTGGTGCGTCGAAGACAGCTTCACCACCATGAGCGAACGCTCGGTGGCGCTGCGCATTTACGTCGAGCCGGAAAACATCGACAAGTGCCAGCACGCGATGAACAGCCTCAAGAAGTCGATGCGTTGGGACGAAGAGGTCTACGGTCGCGAGTACGATCTGGACATCTTCATGATCGTCGCGGTCAACGACTTCAACATGGGCGCCATGGAGAACAAGGGCCTCAACATCTTCAACTCCAGCGCCGTACTGGCCCGCGCCGAAACCGCCACCGATGCCGCGCACCAGCGTGTCGAGGCGATCGTCGCGCACGAGTACTTCCACAACTGGTCGGGCAACCGCGTGACCTGCCGCGACTGGTTCCAGTTGTCGCTCAAGGAAGGCTTCACCGTGTTCCGTGATTCGGGCTTCTCCGCCGACATGAACTCGGCCACCGTGAAACGCATCCAGGACGTGGCTTATCTGCGTACTCACCAGTTCGCTGAAGACGCAGGCCCCATGGCTCACGCCGTGCGCCCGGACAGCTTCATCGAGATTTCCAATTTCTATACCCTGACCGTGTACGAAAAGGGTTCGGAAGTGGTCGGCATGATCCACACCTTGCTCGGCGCCGAAGGCTTTCGCAAAGGCAGCGACCTGTATTTCGAACGCCATGACGGCCAGGCCGTGACCTGCGACGACTTCATCAAAGCCATGGAAGATGCCAACGGTGTCGACCTGACCCAGTTCAAGCGCTGGTACAGCCAAGCCGGTACCCCGCGTCTGGCGGTGAGCGAGTCCTACGACGCCGCCGCGAAAACCTACAGCCTGACTTTCCGCCAAAGCTGCCCGGCGACCCCGGACAAGGTGGAAAAACTGCCGTTCGTGATTCCTGTGGAATTGGGCCTGCTTGACTCGAAAGGGGCGGCCATTGCGTTGCGTCTTTCCGGTGAAGCCCAGACGCAGGGTACTTCGCGGGTGATCTCGGTGACCGAAGCCGAGCAGACCTTCACCTTCGTCGACATCGCTGAACAGCCACTGCCTTCATTACTGCGCGGCTTCTCGGCGCCGGTGAAACTGAGCTTCCCGTACAACCGCGATCAACTGATGTTCCTGATGCAGCACGACAGCGACGGTTTCAACCGCTGGGATGCCGGTCAGCAATTGTCGGTTCAGGTGCTGCAAGAGCTGATCGCTCAGCAGCAAAAGGGCGAAGCACTGGTGCTGGATCAACGTCTGGTTTCTGCTCTGCGCACCGTGCTGTCCGACGAGACGCTGGACCAGGCGATGGTTGCGGAAATGCTTTCGCTGCCGGGTGAGGCGTATCTGACCGAAATCAGCGACGTGGCTGACGTCGACGCCATCCATATCGCTCGCGAGTTTGCCCGCAAGCAATTGGCTGAAGGTTTGTTCGAGGCGCTGTGGTTGCGTTATCAGGCCAACCGCGATCTGTCGAAGAAAACCCCGTATGTGGCCGAGGCCGAGCATTTTGCCCGTCGTGCCTTGCAGAACATTGCGCTGTCGTACCTGATGCTCAGCGGCAAGCCGGAAGTGTTGGCGGCGACGCTGGAACAATTCGAGACCAGCGACAACATGACCGAACGCCTGACCGCGCTGGCGGTGTTGGTCAATTCGCCGTTTGAAGAGCAGAAGGCCTTGTCGCTGGCGAGTTTTGCCGAGCACTTCAAGGACAATCCGCTGGTCATGGATCAGTGGTTCAGTGTCCAGGCGGGCAGCACGTTGCCCGGTGGTCTGGAACGCGTTCGTCAATTGATGGAGCATCCGGCGTTCAACATCAAGAACCCGAACAAGGTGCGGGCGCTGGTCGGCGCGTTTGCCGGGCAGAACCTGATCAACTTCCATGCGGCGGACGGTTCCGGGTATCGCTTCCTGGCGGATCTGGTGATCGAGTTGAATGGCTTCAACCCGCAGATCGCTTCCCGCCAGTTGGCGCCGCTGACTCGCTGGCGCAAATACGACGACGCCCGTCAGGCGTTGATGAAAGGCGAGCTGGAGCGGATTCGTGCTTCGGGTCAGCTGTCCAGCGATGTGTTTGAAGTGGTCAGCAAAAGCCTGGCTTGATCCCTGTTCCGCGGAGTACCTGATCATTCCCACGCTCTGCGTGGGAATGCATCCCGTGAAGCTCCGCGCACAGCCTCTACAGCGGACGCAGAGCGTCCATGGCGGCCTTCCCACGCAGAGTGGGAACGATCTTCACGATCTTGCTTAACATCACCCCTCCGAATGCCTCCCCATTCATCCACACCCGCTATCCCCCCAGTTAACAAAACATAACGTGGCGTCGATTGTCAGACCTTTCCAAACCCCGATAGGATAAGCCAGCTTCCGAAGGGGCTCTAGATTGCGCATTTCAGGACTATGCTCCAGAACAGGCAATCCCGATGAGCACCCCTTACGGCGCCCTGAAAGGTTGAACGACCTAACAATAATAATGGGGGAAGGTCTATGAGTGAGCCTGTCATGGGTGTGGGTATCTGCCGCCCGCCGGCATTACGCAAGTTCGCGTTGCTGGCCACAGCGCTCTCGCTGTTGGGTTGTGCCGTGCTGCCGGCACCTGCGGTGGCCGCTGCGGCGCCAGCGTCCGACACTGTTTACGCCGTTGAATCTGCCAAAGCCAGCAAGAGCCTGATGCTCGACGTCGTGCACGTCGGCAAGCGCCTGGTGGCTGTTGGTGATCGCGGGCACATTCTGTATTCCGATGACCAGGGTGCAACCTGGACCCAGGCCAAAGTGCCGACCCGGCAATTGTTGACGTCGGTGTTTTTCGCCGATGACCAACACGGCTGGGCCGTCGGCCATGACGCTCAGATCCTCGCCAGCGAGGACGGTGGCGCCACCTGGACCAAGCAATTCGAAGATTTGAAACGCGAATCGCCGCTGCTCGACGTCTGGTTCCAGGACGTCAACAGCGGCTTTGCCGTGGGCGCCTACGGTGCGTTGCTGGCCACCACTGACGGTGGCAAGCACTGGGAAGATGCCAGTGATCGCCTCGACAACGAAGACCAATACCACCTCAACGGCATTGCGGCGGTCAAGGATGCCGGGCTGTTCATCGTCGGCGAGCAGGGCAGCATGTTCCGCTCCGCCGACTGGGGCCAGACCTGGGAAAAACTGGAAGGTCCATACGAAGGTTCGCTGTTCGGCGTGATCGGCACCGCTCAGGCCAACACACTGCTGGCCTACGGATTGCGGGGCAATCTGTTCCGCTCGACCGATTTCGGCACGACCTGGGAACCGGTCGAACTCAAGGCTGCTCGCGGTGCGCTGGAGTTCGGTCTGTCCGGCGCGACGCTGCTCGACGACGGCTCCATTGTCATCGTCGGCAACGGCGGCTCGGTGATCCGCAGCAACGATAACGGTGAAACCTTCAGCGTGTTCAACCGCCCGGATCGCATTTCCGTTTCGGCGGTGACCGCAGCAGGCAACGGCAATCTGATTCTGGCAGGACAGGGTGGCGTTCGCGTCACCACGCCAACCGGCGCAGAGAATGGCAAAAACGGGTCGTCCAAATGAGCCGGGCAAATAATAAGAAGGCGGGTCTATGACATCCTTGAGCAGTCATCACCAAGACAAGGCGACGTTTCTGGAACGCCTGATTTTCAACAACCGCCCGGCAGTGATCGTCATCTGCCTGCTGGTCAGCATCTTCCTGTTCTGGCAGGCGACGCTGATCCGGCCGTCCACCAGTTTCGAAAAAATGATCCCCCTGGATCATCCCTTCATTCAAAAGATGATGGAGCACCGCAACGATCTGGCGAACCTGGGCAACACGGTGCGCATTTCCGTGGAAGCCACCGACGGTGACATATTCTCCAAGGAATACATGGAGACCCTGCGTCAGATCAACGACGAAGTGTTCTACATTTCCGGCGTCGACCGTTCCGGCCTCAAGTCGCTGTGGAGCCCGAGCGTGCGCTGGACCGAGGTGACGGAGGAGGGCTTTGCCGGTGGCGAAGTGATCCCGCAGAGCTATAACGGCTCCCAGCAAAGCCTCGACCTGCTTCGCAACAACGTGCTCAAGTCCGGTCAGGTCGGGCGCCTGGTGGCCAACGACTTCAAGTCGAGCATCGTCGACATCCCGCTGCTGGAGTCCTACCCGGACCCGCAGGATCAGGGCAAGTTGCTGGCGCTGGACTACCGCAAGTTCTCCCACGAGTTGGAAGAAAAGATCCGCGACAAGTTTGAAGCGCAGAACCCTAACGTGCAGATCCACATCGTCGGTTTCGCCAAGAAAGTCGGCGACCTGATCGATGGCCTGGTCATGGTGGTGATGTTCTTCGGCGTCGCCTTCGTCATCACCCTGATCCTGCTGTACTGGTTCACCAACTGCATGCGCAGCACCGTGGCGGTGTTGAGTACGACGCTGGTGGCGGTGGTCTGGCAGTTGGGGTTGATGCACTTTTTCGGTTTCGGGCTTGATCCGTATTCGATGCTGGTGCCGTTCCTGATCTTCGCCATCGGTATTTCCCACGGCGTACAGAAGATCAACGGGATCGCCTTGCAGTCCAGCGAAGCCGACAACGCCTTGACCGCCGCACGCCGCACGTTCCGCCAGTTGTTCCTGCCAGGGATGATCGCGATCCTTGCGGACGCGGTGGGCTTCATCACCCTGTTGATCATCGACATCGGTGTGATTCGTGAACTGGCCATCGGTGCTTCCATCGGTGTCGCGGTGATCGTGTTCACCAACCTGATCCTGCTGCCGGTCGCCATCTCCTATGTCGGCATCAGCAAGCGCGCTGTCGAACGCAGCAAGAAAGACGCGCACCGCGAACACCCGTTCTGGCGCCTGCTGTCGAGCTTTGCCAGCCCGAAAGTCGCACCGGTGTCGATCGTCCTGGCCTTGTTGGCCTTCGGCGGCGGCCTCTGGTACAGCCAGAACCTGAAAATCGGCGACCTCGACCAGGGTGCCCCGGAACTGCGGCCGGACTCGCGTTACAACAAGGACAACAACTTCATCATCAGCAACTACTCGACCAGCTCCGACGTATTGGTGGTGATGGTCAAGACCAAGTCCGAAGGTTGCTCGCGCTACGAAGCCATGGCGCCGATCGACGAACTGATGTGGAAGATGCAGAACACCGAGGGCGTGCAGTCGGCGATCTCCCTGGTGACCGTGTCCAAGCAGATGATCAAGGGCATGAACGAGGGCAACCTGAAATGGGAAACCCTGTCGCGTAACCCGGACGTACTGAACAACTCCATTGCCCGTGCCGATGGCTTGTACAACAACAGTTGCTCCCTGGCGCCGGTACTGGTGTTCCTCAACGACCACAAGGCCGCCACCCTGGATCGCGCCGTGCATGCGGTGCAGGACTTCGCCAAGGAAAACAACAAGGACGGCCTGGAGTTCATCCTCGCGGCGGGTAACGCCGGTATCGAGGCGGCGACCAACGAGGTGATCAAGGAATCCGAGCTGACCATCCTGATCCTCGTTTACATCTGCGTCGCGACCATGTGCATGATCACCTTCCGTTCCTGGGCGGCGACCTTGTGCATCGTGCTGCCGCTGGTGCTGACCTCGGTACTCGGCAACGCCCTGATGGCCTTCATGGGCATCGGCGTGAAAGTTGCGACCCTGCCGGTCGTGGCGCTGGGGGTGGGGATTGGCGTGGACTACGGCATCTACATCTATAGCCGTCTGGAAAGCTTCCTGCGTGCGGGCCTGCCGTTGCAAGAAGCCTACTACCAGACGCTCAAGTCCACTGGTAAAGCCGTGCTGTTCACCGGCCTGTGCCTGGCGATCGGTGTGTGCACCTGGATCTTCTCGGCCATCAAGTTCCAGGCCGACATGGGCTTGATGCTGACCTTCATGCTGCTCTGGAACATGTTCGGCGCGCTTTGGCTGCTGCCGGCGCTGGCTCGCTTCCTGATCAAGCCGGAGAAACTGGCGGGGCAGAAGGGCAATTCGTTGTTCGCTCACTGATCCCTGGCTGAAACAGAAAAGCCGCAACCTGGGTTGCGGCTTTTTTTCATCCGAGGATTAACACAACCCTTTGCAGGAGCCGGCTTGCTGGCTCCTAAAAAGGACCGCGTTGGTTATGAGGGATCAGTGCCGAGCACGACGTTCAGCGCACTGCGCGCATCGTCGAGCTGAACGAGGGTCGCATGCCGCGCACCCAGCGCATCGCGGTTCTCGATCGCCGTCAGGATCGCCTTGTGTCGGGGCAGCGCCAGTTCATGCAGGTTCGGCCGTTGGTTGGAATGTTTCAGCGCTTCAGCAATCGCCACCGACAGCATGTTGCACAGGTTGGCCAGCAGATCGTTGTGGGTCGCATCGGCGATGCGGCTGTGAAAATCCAGGTCCGGCTGCAACAGCGCTTCCGGCGTCGGTGCGGCTTCCATGCGCTGGTAGGCTTCACCGATGGAGGCGATGTCTGCGTCGGTCGCGAACTGCGCGGCGAGGGCGGCGGCAGCGGGTTCGATGATGCTGCGCACGCTGGTCAGCAACTCGAAAAATTCATTCTGCGGGCTGCTTTGCATCAGCCAGTGCAGCACATCCGGATCGAGCATGTGCCATTCCTTGCGCTGCTTGACCACGGTGCCGACCCGCGGACGGGAATACACCAGGCCTTTGGCAACCAGCACGCGGGTGGCTTCGCGCAGCACCGGGCGGCTGACCGCGTACTCCTCGCACAGCAGGGCTTCGGCGGGCAGTTTGTCGCACGGTTTGAAGCGCCCGGAAACGATCTGCATGCCCAATTCCTGGACGATGCGCGAGTGCATGCTTTTGCGGTCGGAGGGTTTGCGGTAATCCATGGGGAACGGCGCGATCCTGTGCGATGGAGATGCCGCGCATGATAGCAGGCGCGGACCCGGTCCTGAATCAGATGAAGAGCCAATGTGGGAGTGAGCCTGCACGCGATAGCGGTCGTTCAGTCAACATCAATGTTGAATGTACGACCGCTATCGCG
>NZ_JASCOM010000174.1:0-12575 GCF_029959925.1 Pseudomonas sp. PS02303 | reverse complement strand
CTGCTGTTGTGCAGGGCTGCGTTGCTCGAAGCTTATTTGGAATGACCAAACCACGCTTCTCGCGCCTTGGCCTGCACAACAGCAGACCCGGCGCGGCGGGGTAATCAGCTGAGAACGCCCCCTCTGTCCAGGCCGTTTTCATTTGTGCTTCAGTGTCTTAGATAAATCTCCTGTTACGTAAGCCGAAGGTAAATTGCCGGTAAAGGCGCTTTGCTTAATACCCACCAGTGCTTATCGTTCAGCCTCCTGTAGAAAGAAGCTCACGCGCCCAATGGTTGATCATTCCATGCAATCCTCCGCTTCCCGTAATCCTCGTCGCTGGCTGCTCGGCCTGCTTGTCCTGTTGGTCATCGCTGGCCTGTGCTGGAAATTCTGGCCCGCCGGCACTGCCAATAAGGACGGTGCTGCGCCGAAAGCCGTGGCCGGCCACACCGGCAAGTCGGGGGGGATGCGTCCTGGCTTCGGCGGGGCGACCGGACCGATCCCGGTGCGCGTGGCGCCGGCGGTCAAGGGTGATTTTCCGCTGTACTACAAGGCGCTGGGCACCGTCACCGCGTTGAACACCATCAATGTGCGCAGTCGTGTTGGCGGCGAACTGATGAAGATTTCCTTCGAAGAAGGGCAGATGGTCAAGGCCGGCGACCTGCTGGCTGAAATCGATCCGCGCCCTTACCAGAACGCCTTGCTCCAGGCCGAAGGCACGCTGCTGCAGAACCAGGCACAACTGAAAAACGCGCAGGTCGACGTCGAGCGTTATCGCGGCCTGTTCAAGGAAGACAGCATCGCCAAGCAAACCCTGGACACCGCCGAAGCACTGGTCGCCCAGTACCAGGGCACGGTCAAGACCAATCAGGCGGCGGTCAACGACGCCAAGCTCAATCTCGAATTCACCAGGATCCGCGCCCCGATAACCGGGCGCGTGGGTCTGCGGCAGCTGGACGTCGGCAACCTGGTGGCGGCCAACGACACCACGGCGCTGGCGATCATCACCCAGACCCAGCCGATCAGCGTCGCCTTCACCTTGCCGGAAAACAGCCTCGACATCGTCCTGGCACGCTACCGCACCGGCGCCAAATTGCCGGCCGAAGCCTGGGACCGTGGTGACACCAAGTTGCAGGCCACCGGTGTGTTGCAGAGCCTGGACAACCAGATCGACGTGACCACCGGCACCCTGAAACTCAAGGCACGCTACGATAACCGTGATCAGGCGCTGTTCCCCAATCAGTTCGTCAACGTCCACCTGCTGGCCGACACCTTGAAAGACGTGGTGCTCGCGCCATCGGCGGCGATTCAGTTCGGCACTAACGGCACCTTCGTCTACGCCTTGGACGGTGACAAGAAAGTCGCGATCCGCCAGTTGAAAGTCGGTGCCAGTGACGGTGAAAACACTGTGATTACCGAAGGCCTGGCGCCTGGGGACCGTGTGGTCCTCGAAGGCACTGACCGCCTGAAGGAAGGCAGCGAAGTGGAGGTGGTCAACGACACCAAGGACGTGCCGACCACCCCGACCGGGCACCTGCAAGGCAAGTCGGCAGCCAGCTCGGCTGAGCCGGCGACCACCGACAAGGCGAAAAAGGGCGGCGCATGAACATCTCGCGGCTGTTCATCCTTCGCCCGGTCGCCACCACGCTGAGCATGCTGGCCATTATCCTGGCCGGCGTGATTGCTTATCGGCTAATGCCGGTGTCGGCATTGCCTCAGGTGGATTACCCGACCATCCGCGTCATGACGCTGTATCCCGGCGCCAGCCCGGATGTCATGACCAGCGCCGTGACCGCGCCGCTGGAGCGTCAGTTCGGGCAGATGCCCGGCCTGACTCAGATGGCGTCGACCAGTTCCGGTGGCGCGTCGGTGCTGACCCTGCGTTTCAGCCTCGACATCAACATGGACGTCGCCGAACAGCAGGTGCAGGCCGCGATCAACGCTGCGACCAATCTGCTGCCCAAGGACCTGCCGGCACCGCCGGTGTACAACAAGGTCAACCCGGCGGACACCCCGGTGCTGACCCTGGCCATCACCTCCAAAACCATGCTGTTGCCCAAGCTTAACGACTTGGTCGATACGCGCATGGCGCAGAAAATCGCCCAGATCAGCGGCGTCGGCATGGTCAGCATTGCCGGCGGCCAGCGCCAGGCGGTGCGGATCAAGGTCAACCCGGAGGCGTTGGCGGCCAATGGCTTGAACCTGTCGGATGTGCGCACCCTGATCGGCGCGTCCAACGTCAACCAGCCCAAGGGCAACTTCGACGGCCCGACCCGGGTCTCGATGCTCGATGCCAACGACCAGCTGACCTCGCCGAAGGACTATGCCAACCTGATTTTGGCCTACGCCAACGGCGCGCCGCTGCGCCTCAAGGACGTGGCCGAGATTGTCGACGGCGCCGAGAACGAACGCCTGGCGGCGTGGGCCAATGAAAACCAGGCGGTGTTGCTGAACATTCAGCGTCAGCCCGGCGCGAACGTTATCGAGGTGGTCGACCGTATCAAGGCCTTGCTGCCGAGCATCACCGAAAACCTGCCGGCCGGCCTTGACGTCACGGTCCTCACCGACCGCACCCAGACCATCCGCGCCTCCGTCACCGACGTGCAGCACGAATTGCTGATCGCCATCGCGCTGGTGGTCATGGTCACGTTTCTGTTCCTGCGTCGCTTCAGCGCCACGATCATTCCGTCGGTGGCCGTGCCACTGTCGTTGATCGGCACATTCGGCGTGATGTACCTCGCCGGCTTCTCGGTCAACAACCTGACCTTGATGGCCCTGACCATCGCCACCGGTTTCGTGGTGGACGATGCGATCGTGATGCTGGAGAACATTTCCCGGTTTATCGAAGAAGGGGACAGTCCCCTTAATGCGGCGCTGAAGGGCGCCAAGCAGATCGGCTTTACCCTGATTTCCCTGACCCTGTCGTTGATCGCGGTACTGATCCCGCTGTTGTTCATGGCGGACGTGGTGGGGCGCTTGTTCCGCGAATTCGCCATCACCCTGGCGGTGGCGATCCTGATTTCCCTGGTCGTGTCACTGACCCTGACGCCGATGATGTGCGCACGGTTGTTGAAACGTGAACCCAAGGAAGAAGAACAGGGCCGTTTCTACCGGGCCAGCGGCGCGACAATTGATTGGATGATCGCGGCTTACGGCCGCAAGTTAAAGTGGGTTCTCAAGCATCAACCGCTGACGCTGATGGTAGCCATCGGCACCCTGGCGCTGACCGTGTTCCTGTATTTGATCGTGCCCAAGGGCTTTTTTCCGGTGCAGGACACGGGCGTTATCCAGGGCATTTCCGAGGCGCCGCAGTCGATTTCCTTTGCCGCGATGAGCGAGCGGCAGCAGCAACTGGCCAAGGTGATCCTGGCCGATCCGGCGGTGGAGAGCCTGTCGTCCTACATCGGTGTCGACGGCGACAACTCGACGCTCAACAGCGGTCGCCTGCTGATCAACCTCAAGTCCCACAGCAACCGCGACCTGAGCGCCACCGAAGTGATCGCCCGTCTGCAACCGGAACTGGACAAGCTGGTCGGCATTCGCCTGTTCATGCAGCCGGTGCAGGACTTGACCATTGAAGACCGTGTCAGCCGCACGCAATACCAGTTCAGCATGTCTTCGCCAGATTCCGAGTTGCTCAGCCTGTGGAGCGGTCGCCTGGTGGACGCACTGACGCAACGGCCGGAGTTGACCGACGTCGCCAGCGACTTGCAGGACAAGGGCTTGCAGGTCTATCTGGTGATTGACCGCGATGCAGCGTCGCGGGTCGGCGTATCGGTGTCGAACATCACCGATGCGCTGTACGACGCTTTCGGCCAGCGGCAGATTTCCACCATTTACACCCAGGCCAGTCAGTACCGCGTGGTGCTGCAATCGCAGTCCGGCGAGAAGATCGGCCCGGATGCGCTGAACCAGATTCACGTCAAGACCACCGACGGCGGGCAAGTACGCCTGTCCAGCCTGGCGCGCATCGAGGAGCGTCAGGCGCAACTGGCGATCACTCACATCGGCCAATTCCCGGCCGTGATGATGTCCTTTAACCTCGCACCCGGCGTGGCGCTGGGGCACGCGGTGGAAATCATCGAACAAGTGCAGAAAGACATCGGCATGCCGATTGGCGTGCAGACCCAGTTCCAGGGCGCCGCCGAGGCATTCCAGGCATCGTTGTCGAGCACCTTGCTGCTGATTCTGGCGGCGGTGGTGACCATGTACATCGTGCTCGGCGTGCTCTACGAGAGCTACATCCACCCGATCACCATTCTCTCGACCTTGCCCTCGGCGGCGGTCGGCGCCTTGCTGGCCTTGTTGTTGAGCGGCAATGACCTGGGCATGATCGCGATCATCGGCATCATTCTGCTGATCGGCATCGTGAAAAAGAACGCGATCATGATGATCGACTTCGCCCTCGACGCCGAGCGCAATCAGGGCATGGACCCGGAAACCGCGATTTATCAAGCGGCGCTGCTGCGTTTCAGGCCCATCCTGATGACCACCCTGGCGGCATTGTTTGGTGCGGTGCCGTTGATGCTGGCCACCGGTTCCGGCGCTGAATTGCGCCAGCCGTTGGGCCTGGTGATGGTCGGCGGTTTGCTGCTGAGTCAGGTGCTGACGTTGTTCACCACGCCGGTGATCTACCTGTATTTCGACCGTCTCGGTCGGCGCTGGGGTCGCAAGTCTGAAGCCGCGGAAGCGGTAGAGCAGCCATGAACCTGTCCGGACCTTTCATCAAGCGGCCGGTCGCGACCATGCTGCTGAGCCTGGCGATCATGCTGCTGGGCGGCGTGAGCTTCGGCCTGTTGCCGGTGTCGCCGTTGCCGCAGATGGATTTCCCGGTGATCGTGGTCCAGGCCAGCTTGCCCGGTGCCAGCCCTGAGGTTATGGCTTCGACCGTGGCCACGCCGCTGGAACGCTCCTTCGGCGCCATCGCCGGCGTCAACACCATGAGCAGCCGCTCCAGCCAGGGCTCGACCCGGGTGATTTTGCAGTTCGACCTCGACCGCGACATCAACGGTGCGGCCCGGGAAGTGCAGGCGGCGATCAACGCCTCGCGCAACCTGCTGCCGAGCGGGATGCGCAGCATGCCGACCTACAAGAAGGTCAACCCGTCCCAGGCGCCGATCATGGTGCTGTCGCTGACCTCCGACGTGCTGGAAAAAGGCCAGCTCTATGATTTGGCCTCGACGATCCTGTCCCAGAGCCTGTCCCAGGTGCAGGGCGTCGGTGAGGTGCAGATCGGCGGCAGCTCCCTGCCGGCGGTGCGCATCGAACTCGAACCCCAGGCGCTCAACCAGTACGGCGTGGCCCTGGACGATGTGCGCAACACCATCGCCAATGCCAACGTGCGCCGGCCCAAGGGCTCGGTCGAAGACGGCCAGCGGCTGTGGCAGGTGCAGGCCAACGATCAACTGGAAAAGGCCAAGGATTACGAATCGCTGATCATCCACTACGCCGACGGCGCGGCATTGCGCCTGAAAGACGTGGCCAAGGTCAGCGATGGCGTCGAGGACCGTTACAACAGCGGCTTCTTCAACAATGACGCGGCGGTGCTGCTGGTGATCAACCGCCAGGCTGGTGCGAACATCATCGAGACGGTCAACGAAATCAAGGCTCAGCTGCCGGCGTTGCAGGCGGTGCTGCCGGCCAGCGTCAAGCTGAACCTGGCGATGGACCGTTCGCCGGTGATCAAGGCGACGTTGCACGAAGCGGAAATGACCCTGCTGATCGCCGTGGCGCTGGTGATTCTGGTGGTGTTCCTGTTCCTCGGTAACTTCCGCGCCTCGCTGATTCCGACCCTGGCGGTGCCGGTGTCGCTGGTCGGCACGTTTGCGGTGATGTACCTGTACGGGTTCTCCCTGAACAACCTGTCGCTGATGGCGCTGATCCTGGCCACCGGGCTGGTGGTGGACGACGCCATCGTGGTGTTGGAGAACATTTCCCGGCACATCGATGAAGGCGTGCCGCCGATGAAGGCCGCCTACCTGGGGGCTGAGGAAGTCGGCTTCACGTTACTGTCGATGAACGTCTCGCTGGTGGCGGTGTTCCTGTCGATCCTGTTCATGGGCGGGATTGTCGAAAGCCTGTTCCGCGAGTTTTCCATCACCTTGGCAGCGTCCATCGTGGTCTCGCTGGTGGTCTCGCTGACGCTGACGCCGATGCTCTGCGCCCGTTGGCTCAAGCCGCACACGCCGGGGCAGGAAAACCGTTTGCAGCGCTGGAGCCAGCGGGCCAACGAGTGGATGGTCGGCAAATACGCCACCAGCCTCGACTGGGTGCTGCGTCACCGCCGGCTGACCTTGCTCAGTCTGATCGTGACAGTCGGCGTTAACATTGCGTTGTATGTCGTTGTTCCTAAAACGTTTATGCCGCAACAAGACACCGGCCAACTCATCGGTTTTGTGCGCGGCGACGACGGTCTGTCGTTCAGCGTCATGCAGCCGAAAATGGAAACCTTCCGCCGTGCCGTGCTCAAGGACGATGCGGTGCAAAGCGTCGCCGGGTTCATCGGCGGCACCAACGGCACCAACAACGCCTTCATGCTGGTGCGCTTGAAGCCGATCAAGGAACGCAACATTTCCGCGCAGAAAGTCATCGAGCGCCTGCGCAAGGAAATGCCCAAGGTCCCTGGTGCGCAGTTGATGCTGATGGCGGACCAGGACTTGCAGTTCGGCGGGGGGCGTGAACAGACCACGGCGCAGTATTCCTACATTTTGCAAAGCGGTGATCTGGGCGCATTGCGCCAGTGGTACCCGAAAGTCGTCGCCGCATTGAAAGCGTTGCCAGAGCTGACGGCGATCGATGCCCGTGAAGGTCGGGGCGCCCAGCAAGTGACGCTGATCGTCGACCGCGATCAGGCGAAACGCTTGGGGGTCGACATGGACATGGTCACCTCGGTGTTGAACAACGCCTACAGCCAGCGGCAGATCTCGACGATTTACGACAGCCTCAACCAATACCAGGTGGTGATGGAGGTCAATCCGAAATACGCCCAGGACCCGATCACGCTCAAGCAGGTGCAAGTGATCACCGCTGACGGCGCGAGAATTCCGCTGTCGACCATCGCGCACTATGAAAACAGTCTGGAAGATGACCGGGTCAGCCATGAAGGCCAGTTCGCCTCCGAAAGCATTGCCTTCGACATGGCGGAAGGCGTCACGGTGGAGCAGGGCAGCGCCGCCATCGAGCGCGCAGTTGCCAAGGTGGGCCTGCCGGAAGATGTCATTGCGAAAATGGCCGGCACCGCCGATGCTTTCGCCGCCACCCAGAAGAGCCAGCCGTGGATGATCCTCGGCGCGCTGGTGGCGGTCTATCTGGTGCTGGGCGTGCTGTACGAAAGCTACATTCATCCGCTGACCATTTTGTCGACATTGCCGTCGGCCGGGGTTGGCGCGTTGCTGTCGATCTACGCGCTGGGCGGCGAGTTCAGCCTGATTTCGTTGCTCGGGCTGTTCCTGCTGATCGGTGTGGTCAAGAAAAACGCCATCCTGATGATCGACCTCGCGCTGCAACTGGAGCGCCAGCAGGGCCTGGCACCGCTGGAGTCGATTCGCAGTGCCTGTCTGCAACGTCTGCGGCCGATTCTGATGACCACCCTGGCGGCGATCCTCGGCGCGTTGCCGTTGCTGTTGGGCCGTGCCGAAGGCGCGGAAATGCGTCAGCCGCTGGGCCTGACCATCATCGGCGGGCTGATTTTCAGCCAGGTGCTGACCCTTTACACCACCCCGGTGGTTTACCTATATCTCGACAAACTGCGCCATCGCTTCAACAAATGGCGTGGCGTGCGTACCGATGCTGCTCTGGAAACTCCGCTATGACTGACCGTTCGCTTATCAATCTGGCCACGCCACTGGCAGCCGCCCGGGGCTCGCGTTTGTTGAGCCTGGCGCTGTGCGTGGCGATGCTCAGCGCTTGCGCTGTCGGCCCGGACTACCAGCGCCCGCCAGCCGCCGCGCCGGTGCAATACAAGGAAGCCGCCGGCTGGCGTCAGGCCAGCCCGAGTGATTCACTGGCCCGTGGTGCCTGGTGGGAGTTGTATGGCGATCAGCAGCTCAACGGCCTGATCGAAAAACTCAACCGCTCCAACCAGACTGTCGCCCAGTCTGAAGCCCAGTACCGTCAGGCCCAAGCCTTGGTGCGCAGTGCCCGGGGCGCGTTTTTTCCGACGGTGGACCTTACAGTCGGGAAAAATCGTTCCAGCCAGGGCACCGGCAGCAGCAGTTCGAGCCTGACCAGTTCCTCCAGCGGGATTCGCGACACCTACACCGCGCAGGCCGGGGTCAGTTGGGAGGCGGATATCTGGGGCAAATTGCGTCGGGGCCTGGAAGCCGACACTGCCAACGCCGAAGCCAGCTTCGCCGACCTGGCGGCGATGCGCCTGAGCCAGCAATCGGAGCTGGTGCAGAACTACCTGCAATTGCGGGTGATCGACGAACAGAAACGCCTGTTGGAAGCGACCGTCGAGGCCTATCAGCGCTCGCTGAAGATGACCGAAAACCAGTACCGCGCCGGTGTCTCCGGCAAGGACGCGGTGGCCCAGGCGCAGACCCAGCTTAAAAGCACCGAGGCGGACATGGTCGACCTGATCTGGCAGCGTGCCCAGTTCGAGAACGCCATCGCCGTGCTGATCGGGCTACCACCCGCCGAGTTCAACCTGGCCGAAACCAAGACCATCCCGGCATTGCCTGAAGTGCCGCTGGGCCTGCCGTCGCAGCTGCTCGAACGTCGCCCGGACATCGCTTCCGCCGAGCGTTCGGTGATGGCGGCCAACGCCAACATCGGCGTGGCCAAGGCCGCCTACTACCCGGACCTGACCCTGAGCCTGAACGGCGGTTACAGCAGCAGCACCTATGCCAACTGGATCAGCGTGCCGAACCGCTTCTGGTCGGTAGGGCCGCAACTGGCCATGACCCTGTTTGATGGCGGCCAGCGTTCGGCCGAGGTCGATCGCAGTGAAGCGGCCTACGACGAAACCGTCGCCAAGTACCGCCAGACCGTGCTCGATGGTTTCCGCGAGGTGGAAAACTATCTGGTTCAGCTCAAGGTGCTGGAAGACGAAGCCGGCGTGCGTCAGGAAGCACTGGATGCTGCGCGTGAATCCCTGCGGTTGACGCGAAATCAATACAAGGCCGGGTTGATTGCCTACCTGGACGTGGTAGTCATCCAGGCCACGGCGTTGAATAATGAACGTAACGTGTTGAGTCTGTTACAGAGCCGCTTGATCGCCAGTGTGCAGTTGATTGCAGCGCTGGGCGGTGGTTGGGACGGGGCGCTTCGAGTCAGCGAAAACAAATAGCCCTGACACCCAACCCCTTTGTTGATCGTTCCCACGCAGAGCCTGGGAACGATCAACTTGAGCCTTTGGGGCGATCAAACAAGCGTTTCATCGGGTTGATGGCCATTTGATTACTTTGTCAGTGCGTTCTTTTGCGCAATCAGTACAATCGCCCGATTTGCCCTGCCGAGAACGGAAGCAGTACGGGGGGCGATCGCGAGAAGTCACATGCTCATCGGTAGCTATTCCCCCACGCTGGTTATCATTTCGCTCTGTGTAGCGATTCTCGCCTCCTATACCGCGCTCGACCTGACCGAACGCATTGCCACCGCCAAGGGCCGTGCCGTGTTCCTTTGGACCGCGGGCGGCGCCTTTGCCATGGGCGTGGGCGTGTGGTCGATGCACTTTATCGGCATGCTCGCGTTCACCTTGCCCATCGATCTGGGTTACGACTTCAGCCTTACGTCCCTGTCGCTGCTGACCGCGATCCTGTCCTGCGGTTTTGCCCTGTGGCTGGTCAGTCAGCCCCGGTTGCCGTCCTGGCAACTGGCGTTCGGCGCGCTGATCATGGGCGCCGGGATCAGCGCCATGCATTACACCGGCATGGCCGCCATGCGCATGCAGCCGGGCATCGATTACGACCCGACGCTGTTTGGTGCATCGCTGCTAATCGCCGTCGGTGCTTCCGGCGCCGCGTTATGGATCGCCTTCCGCCTGCGCCAGCACACGCCGTATGTGGGCCTGTTTCGCGCCGGTGCGGCGGTGATCATGGGCCTGGCCATCGTCGGCATGCATTACACCGGAATGGCCGCGGCACGCTTCCCGGACGGCAGTTTCTGTGGGGCCGCCCTCAGCGGCTTGAACGGCAAAGGCCTCGACAACCTGGTGCTGATCACCACGCTTGCGGTGTTGAGCATCGCCTTGTTGACCTCGGTTCTCGATGCGCGTCTGGAAGCCCGTACCGCGGATCTTGCGCGCTCGTTGACGCAAGCCAATCGCGAACTGACCCAACTGGCCCTGCACGACACCCTGACCGGGTTGCCCAATCGCATGTTGCTGGCCGACCGTATCGAACAGGCCATGTCCAAGGTTCAGGAGCAGGGCGGTTGCTTTGCGCTGATGTTTATCGACCTCGACGGCTTCAAACCGGTCAACGATGCCTTCGGCCACCACATGGGCGATCAGTTGTTGCGCGAGGTCGGTTTACGTCTGCGCGAAGACATGCGCAGTCAGGACACCTTGGCGCGGATCGGCGGCGATGAATTCGTCCTGCTGGTATGCCTCAGCGAGCCAAATGACGCGCTGAACGTCGCCGCGCGGCAGGTCGGGCTGATCGGCAGTTCGTTCCGGGTCGCCGAGCAAGACCTGCAGATTTCCGCCAGCCTTGGCATCGCGCTGTACCCGGGCAACGGCCAGACCGCCCAGGAATTGCTGATGAACGCCGACGCTGCGATGTACCACGCCAAGGGCGCCGGGAAAAACGGCTACAGCTTCTTCGACGCCTCGATGAACAGCAACGCGCGCAAACAGCTGCAACTGCTCCAGGATTTGCGCAATGCCCTCGATCAGCAGCAGTTCAGCCTCTATTACCAACCCAAGTTCGACGCCAGCAATGGTCGTCCGGTGGGTGCTGAGGCGTTGCTGCGTTGGGAGCATCCGACCCAGGGCATGCTGCTGCCGGACAAGTTTATCGAGCTGGCGGAAAGGACCGGGCTGATCATTCCCATTGGTGAATGGGTGCTGAACGAAGCCTGCCGCCAGATGCGCGAGTGGTACGTGCTCGGCTACACCGACTGGCGCATTGCGGTGAACCTCTCGGCGTTGCAGTTCTGCCATACGGGCCTGGTCAAGAGCGTCTCCAACGCCTTGGCCCGGCATCAGTTGCCGGCCAATAGCCTGACCCTTGAAATCACCGAAACCACCGCCATGAGCGATGCCGATGCGAGCATGACGGTGCTTCAGGAACTTTCGGAAATGGGCGTCGATCTGTCCATCGATGACTTCGGCACGGGTTATTCGAGCTTGATGTACCTCAAGCGCCTGCCGGCCAATGAGCTGAAGATCGACCGCGGTTTTGTCCGCGATCTGGAACACGACAGTGACGACGCCGCCATCGTGTCCGCCATCGTCGCGCTCGGCCAGGCGCTGGGTTTGCGCATTGTCGCCGAAGGCGTCGAGACCGGTGTCCAGCAAGACTTCCTGACCAAACTCGGTTGCGATTCGTTGCAGGGCTACCTGCTCGGGCACCCGCTACCGGCGGATCGCTTCATGGCCGACATCGTCCGTGGTGAACGATGGGTGCCTGTGGCCGCTGTCGAGCCTGCCTGATCGTGAGGGGCGACGGCGTCTACAGAGACCCCAATGCACACAGCGTTGGCGAGTTCAGTTGATGTGAGTCCATGCAAAAGCCGGCAATGGAGGTTATTCTTGCCCCCGATTGCTTACGCGTGAAGGGGAAGTCAACATGGACAAAGTCATTGTCATCACCGGCGGCGGCCGTGGTATCGGCGCGGCAACCGCGCTGTTGGCTGCAGGGCTTGGTTATCGGGTCTGTATCAACTATCAGTCCGACGAATCGGCTGCACAAAGCGTCCTGGAGCAAGTTCGGGCACTGGGTGCTCAAGCCATTCTCGTGCGTGCCGACGTCAGCATCGAAGACGAAGTGATCAGTCTGTTCCACCGCGTGGACACCGAACTGGGGCGCGTCACGGCGCTGGTGAATAACGCCGGCACCGTGGGTCAAAAATCCCGCGTCGACGAAATGTCTGAGTTCCGCATTCTCAAAACGCTCAAGACCAACGTCCTGGCACCGATCCTCTGCGCCAAGCACGCGATCATGCGCATGTCGCCCAAGCATGGCGGGCAGGGCGGCAGCATCGTCAATGTGTCCTCTGTAGCCTCGCGTCTGGGTTCACCCAACGAATACGTGGATTACGCAGCGTCAAAAGGCGCGCTGGACAGCTTCACCATCGGCCTGTCCAAAGAAGTGGCGGGCGAAGGCATTCGCGTCAACGCGGTGCGGCCAGGCTTTATTTAC
Source organism: Pseudomonas sp. PS02303 (assembly GCF_029959925.1). Lineage (NCBI taxonomy): Bacteria > Pseudomonadati > Pseudomonadota > Gammaproteobacteria > Pseudomonadales > Pseudomonadaceae > Pseudomonas > Pseudomonas sp. PS02303. The sequence goes on along the minus strand of NZ_JASCOM010000174.1, from coordinate 288 downwards.
ACCGACTTCCATGCGCTGAGCGGTGATCCGGATCGGGTCAGCAAGCTGGAATCGGCGATCCCGATGGCCCGCGGTGGACGGCCGGACGAAGTGGCCGAGGCGATTATCTGGTTGCTGTCGGACAAGGCTTCTTATGCGACCGGGACTTTTGTTGACCTGGGTGGTGGGCGTTAATCCTTAAGATTTGTATTGTCCGGCCCGGCCCCTTCGCGAGCAGGCTCGCTTCCACAGTGGATTGATGTGAACACAGTATTTGTGAACGACACTAAATTCCTGTGGGGGCGAGCC
>NZ_JASCOM010000173.1:0-12645 GCF_029959925.1 Pseudomonas sp. PS02303 | reverse complement strand
GCTCCCGCTGGACTGCGCAGCAGGCCCATTTTGGAGGCCGCTTCGCGCCCCAGCGGGAGCAAGCTCCCTCGCCACAGGGTCAGGTGATCGGCGCCGGGTTGAACAGGGTGATGTCGTTATGCAGTTTGTGCTGCTCGGCCCACGTCTGCTTCTTGCCGCTCGCCACGTCCAGGTAGTAGTGGAACAACTCCCACCCAAGGTCTTCAATCGAAGCGCGTCCGGTCGCAATACGCCCGGCATCGATGTCGATCAGGTCCGGCCAGCGCTGTGCCAGTTCGGTCCGGGTCGATACCTTGACCACCGGCGCCATCGCCAAACCATAAGGCGTGCCGCGCCCGGTGGTGAACACATGCAGGTTCATCCCCGCCGCCAACTGCAACGTCCCGCAGACAAAATCACTGGCCGGGGTCGCGCAGAAGATCAGCCCTTTGCGCTTGAAGCGCTCGCCAGGGCCGAGCACGCCATTGATCGCACTGCTACCGGATTTGACGATCGAGCCCAAGGACTTTTCGACAATGTTCGACAACCCGCCCTTCTTGTTGCCCGGCGTGGTGTTGGCGCTGCGGTCCGCCTCACCCTTGGCCAGGTAACGGTCGTACCAGTCCATTTCCCGCACCAGCTCCTGAGCAACCCCCTCAGTTTCCGCGCGGGAGGTCAGCAGATAAATCGCGTCGCGCACCTCGGTGACTTCGGAAAACATCACCGTCGCGCCAGCGCGCAACAACAAATCAGAGGCATAACCCAGCGCAGGGTTGGCGGTGATGCCGGAAAACGCATCGCTGCCGCCGCACTGCATGCCCAGAATCAGCTCGGACGCCGGCACAGTTTCCCGGCGACGCTGATCGAGCTTCTTCAAACGGGTCTCGGCCAGCGCCATGATCTGCTCGATCATCTCAGTGAAACCGTGACTCGAATCCTGCAAGCGGTACAACCACGGCTCGCTCAAATCCACCGAGCTGTCGCCCTCGTGCATCACCTGCCCGGCCTGCAATTTCTCGCAGCCCAGGCTGATAACCAAGGCTTCGCCACCCAGGTTCGGGTTGCGCGCCAGATTGCGCACGGTGCGGATCGGGATGTACGCGTCAGTGGCAGTGATCGCCACCCCGCAGCCGTAGCTGTGGGTCAGCGCCACCACGTCATCGACGTTCGGGTACTTGGGCAGCAACTCATCCTTGATGCGCTTGACCGCATGGTCGAGCACGCCGGTCACGCACTGGACGGTCGTCGTAATCCCGAGAATATTGCGCGTGCCAACGGTCCCGTCGGCGTTGCGATACCCCTCGAAGGTGTAACCGTCCAGCGGTGCCTGGGCCGCCGGTACTTCGGTGGACAGCGGCAGGCTGTCCAGCGGTGGCGCGGTGGGCATGCGCAGTTGATCTTCCTTGACCCAGCTGCCGCGCGGGATCGGCTGCAACGCATAGCCAATGGTCTGGCCGTAACGAATCACCTGGCCGCCTTCGGGAATGTCCTCGAGGGTGACTTTATGGCTCTGCGGCACGAAGTCCACCGTCACCAGGCCATCTGGAAACTCGGTACCGGCCGGTACGCCTTGGTCGTTGACCACGATCACGACGTTGTCCCGCTCGTGCAGGCGGATGTAGCGCGGCGAGTCGGAATGTTCAATCAACTGCATGACGCCGCTCCTCAGGAATGCGCTTGAGACAATTTGTTATTGGTTTCAGGACCGCTGACTGGCGGCTCTTTCAGCACCACACGTTTGATCGGACCGACGATCACCAGGTAGCTGAACACTGCAACCAGTGCGTTGCAACCGACAAACACCAGCGCCCATTTGAACGAACCGGTGGAGCTGATGATGTAGCCGATCACGATCGGGGTGGTGATCGAAGCGATGTTGCCGAAGGTGTTGAACAGGCCACCGCTCAGGCCGGCAATCTGTTTCGGCGAGGTGTCGGACACCACCGCCCAACCCAGCGCACCCACGCCTTTGCCGAAGAAGGCCAGGGCCATGAAGCCGACGACCATCCACTCGACATCAACATAGTTGCACGCCACGATGCTGCTGGAGACCAGCAAACCCGCGATGATCGGTGCCTTGCGAGCGAAGGTCAGGGAATGGCCCTTGCGCAGCAGGTAATCGGAAATCACCCCGCCAAGCACCCCCCCGATAAAGCCGCAGATCGCCGGCAACGAAGCAATGAAACCGGCCTTGAGGATGGTCATGCCGCGTTCTTGCACCAGGTACACCGGGAACCAGGTCAGGAAGAAGTACGTGATGCCGTTGATGCAGTACTGGCCCAGATACACGCCGAGCATCATGCGGTTGGTCAGCAACTGGCGGATGTAGTCCCACTTCGGACCGTCGCCTTTTTTGCCCTTGCCTTTGTCCTGGTCCATGTCGACCATGCCGCCGTTGTCGGCGATGTGCTTGAACTCGGCGTCGTTGATCATCGGGTGCTGGCGCGGGCTGTAGATCACCTTCAGCCAGATCCCCGAGAAGATGATGCCGATCACGCCCATGACGATAAACACGTGCTGCCAGCCGAAGCTGTAGACGATCCAGCCCATCAGCGGTGCGAACAACACGGTGGCGAAGTACTGCGCCGAGTTGAAGATCGCCGAGGCCGTGCCGCGTTCAGCCGTCGGGAACCAGGCCGCGACGATACGGGCGTTACCCGGGAAGGATGGCGCTTCGGCCAAGCCCACCAGGAAGCGCAGCATGAACAGCGCAACCACTGCGGTGGACATGCCGAATTCGCCGACATAGCCCTGCAGAACGGTGAACAGCGACCAGGTGAAAATGCTTAGCGCGTAGATCTTTTTCGAGCCGAAACGGTCCAGCAGCCAGCCACCGGGAATTTGCCCGGCCACGTAAGCCCAACCGAATGCAGAGAAGATGTAACCGAGGGTGACCGCGTCGATGCCGAGGTCTTTTTGCAGGCTGGAGCCCGCGATGGCGATAGTGGCCCGGTCGGCGTAGTTGATCGTGGTCACCAGGAAAAGCATGAGCAAAATCAAATAGCGGACGTGAGTCGGCTTGGTCGCTTGCATGTACATGTACTCCCACTGATTATTTTTATGCGCGGGTGAATCTTTGGTTTTTCTGTGGGAGCAAGCCTGCTCGCGATGGTGGTCAACGATGACGCGGGGCATCAGGTTTACCGCCGCGTCCTCAAGACCTTCGCGAGCAGGCTCGCTCCCACAGAGGGTGTTGCGTTACGAACCGATGTAGCTGGTCTTCACGACCGTGTAGAACTCTTGCGCGTAGCGACCTTGCTCGCGGGAACCATAGGATGAACCTTTACGCCCGCCGAATGGAACGTGGTAATCCACGCCCGCCGTCGGCAGGTTGACCATCACCATCCCGGCCTGGGAGTGGCGCTTGAAGTGGTTGGCGTACTTCAGCGACGTGGTGGCGATGCCCGCCGACAGACCGAATTCGGTGTCGTTGGCCATGGCCAGCGCGGCGTCGTAATCGGCGACGCGAACGATGTTCGCCACCGGGCCAAAGATCTCTTCACGGCTGATGCGCATCGCAGCTGTGCTGTCGGCAAACAGCGTTGGCGCGAGGTAGTAGCCTTCGGTGTCGCAAGTCACCAAGTCGCCGCCGCTGACCAGACGAGCACCTTCGGACTGGCCAATGTCGATGTACTTCATGTCCTGTTCAAGCTGCGCTTGCGAGACGACCGGACCGATGTCGGTGCCGGTTTTCAACGCGTGACCGACCTTGATCGACTTCATGCGCTCGGCCATGGCTTCGACGAACTTGTCGTGAATCCCGGCGGTGACGATGAAGCGGCTCGACGCCGTGCAACGCTGACCGGTGGAATAGAACGCGCTCTGCACCGACAGCTCGACCGCTTGCTTCAGGTCGGCATCGTCGAGAATGATCTGCGGGTTCTTGCCACCCATTTCCAGCTGAACCTTGGCCTGACGCGAGACGCAGCTGACGGCGATCTGACGACCGACACCGACAGAACCGGTGAAGCTGATGCCGTCGACTTTCGGGCTCTGCACCAGCGCATCGCCAACCACGCGACCGCTGCCCATCACCAGGTTGAAGACGCCGGCCGGGAAGCCTGCGCGGGAGATGATTTCCGCCAGCGCCCAGGCGCAACCCGGCACCAGATCGGCCGGTTTCAGCACGACGCAGTTGCCGTAGGCCAAGGCCGGGGCGATTTTCCACGAAGGGATCGCGATCGGGAAGTTCCACGGGGTGATCAGGCCAACGACGCCCAAGGCTTCGCGAGTGACTTCGACGTTCACACCCGGGCGCACCGACGGCAAGTAGTCGCCGGACAGACGCAGGCACTCACCGGCGAAGAACTTGAAGATGTTACCGGCGCGGGTCACTTCGCCGATGGCTTCAGGCAGGGTCTTGCCCTCTTCCCGGGCCAGCAAGGTGCCAAGCTCTTCGCGGCGGGCGAGGATTTCGGTGCCGACTTTATCCAGTGAATCATGGCGAGCCTGAATGCCCGAAGTCGACCAGGCCGGAAACGCAGCGCGAGCGGCGTCGATGGCGGCGTGGACCTGGGCCAGATCAGCCTTGGCGTAGTCGCCGATGGTGTCGGTCAGTTCGGACGGGTTGATGTTGGCGCAGTAATCACTGCCCGCCACCCATTCACCGTTGATGTAGTTATCGAAACGCTTTGTATCAGCCACAACAATCTCCTCACGCAAAAGGCCGCTGATTGCTCAGCGGCCTTATTAATCGGGTGTGTTACTGCGCACCTTGCTTGTCGATCAGCGCAGCCAGAGCTTCGTACTCTTCTGGCAGCAGATCGGTCAGCGGTGCACGCACAGGACCTGCGTCATAACCGGCAATTTTTGCCCCGGCCTTGACGATGCTCACCGCATAACCGGCTTTGCGGTTACGGATGTCCAGGTACGGCAGGAAGAAGTCGTCGATGATCTTGCCAACGGTGGCGTGATCTTCGCGGGCAATGGCGTGGTAAAAATCCATCGCCGTTTTCGGGATGAAGTTGAACACCGCCGAGGAGTAGACCGGTACGCCCAATGCCTTGTAAGCAGCGGCATAGACTTCAGCGGTCGGCAAACCGCCCAGGTAGCTGAAGCGATCACCGAGGCGGCGACGGATCGATACCATCAACTCGATATCGCCCAGGCCATCCTTGTAGCCGATCAGGTTCGGGCAGCGCTCGGCCAGGCGTTCCAGCAATGGCGCGGTCAGGCGGCAGACGTTGCGGTTGTAAACCACCACGCCGATGTTCACCGATTTGCACACGGCTTCAACGTGGGCGGCAACGCCGTCCTGGCTGGCTTCGGTCAAGTAGTGCGGCAGCAGCAACAAGCCTTTGGCGCCCAGGCGCTCGGCTTCCTGTGCGTACTCGATGGCCTGGCGAGTCGAACCGCCCACACCAGCGAGAATCGGCACGCTGTTTTCGCAGGTGTCGACGGCGGTCTTGATGATTTCCGAATATTCGCTGGCCGCCAGAGAGAAGAACTCACCGGTGCCGCCTGCGGCGAACAACGCCGTGGCGCCGTATGGGGCCAGCCATTCGAGACGCTTGATATAGCCCGCGCGATGGAAGTCGCCCTGAGCATTGAAATCGGTGACCGGGAAAGACAGCAGGCCAGAAGAGAGGATGGACTTCAGTTCTTGTGGATTCATTATTCGAACACCCTGGGTAGCAACGTTTGTGTGAGAAAAGCGTTCAGCCTGTGGCCGAGTTGTAGGTCATCGTACAACTTAAATAATAACCGTCAACTGCATTTCATCGTCGCGCCTGGAAATTTGTGTCGGAAGGGGATTTTCTTGACGTAGGAAATTTCTCACCTAAGCTCTGATTAGCTGTATATACATACAGTTATCTTGAAGCATACCGACGACATATCAAGGAGCCAGAAATGTCAGGTCTACACGCTCAACCGCAGGAAAAACCAGAACAGATCATCGCGAACCTGGACGATCTTTTTACTGAAGACGGTATCGCCGTCACCGCCAACAGTTCGCTTATGCTGAAGCTCGGCGAACATCACGACGCACCTCAAACAACTAACGCTACGCCTGGCAAAGCCTTGAAAGGCAAGCCACAGCTGAGGTTTGAGGGCGGCGAGCACACCGCCATCGGTGACGGTACGTTGCTGCGTTTTATCAAGGACGCGCCCGCTGTGCCCGCCTCGCAGGTAGCGCTGCATTTACCCAATGGACTGGCGCTGACATATGGTCAGATCGTCGCCCTGGGCGGTGACTTTTATGGCATTCCCGATCAACCAGTCAGCGAAGGCGCCACGCCTGCCGACCGCGTCCAGCGCTTTACCAATGCCTTCAACTCGCTGGCGGTGCTGCCGGCGTCCAATGCCGAAGCCAAGCTGATCCTCGGCGTCATGCAGAAGGAAATCGCCGCCGTTAAACAGGCAATCAAAGACGGCAAACAGCCTCACGAGGCGTATGACGCACTCGGAGATACGTTGTCAGAAGAGTGGAACAGAATCACGGGCGGCGGCAGTTTCGTCTCGGCGCTGTTTCCCTTGGGGCGCTATCTGAAACTGGCCGCCAATAATGCTGACCACTTTGCCGAATGGGCGCTGCTGGCCTATATCTCCGGGCACACGGCAGCCCTGCAACAAGCGGTGAAGGCGCACAGCAGCAACGATGAAAAGCAGCTGGAACTGGCCTACGCGATGAACGCGTTTGCCGATCACTACCTGACCGACCTGTTTTCTGCCGGCCATTTGCGAGTACCGCGTAAACAGTTGGCTGCGGTGGTCACGCCCAGTGATCTGGGCTCACTGATTACCCGCTTCATGCACGACGAAGACAGCAAGTTCGGCCTCAATGTGCGCAACGGCACCGGCGATCACTGGCGTGGGTATGGCGACAAACGCTACTTCGACGCCATCGACAGCGCCAATCGTGTCCAGGTGAATCAGGCGGTGCAGGTGTCGGCGGATGAAGTGTTTGCGGCGTATCTCAGCGGCACCGTCACGGTTCCCGATAATTTTGGCGCCTTGAAAAAGACCCCGGATCTGCAAGCCGTATTAAATCCTGCGAACAACTTTTCACCGTTGTTCCGGGTTGAAGGCAGCAAGGTGCTGCGGCGCAAGGACGTCAACAACCTGAACGACACCGCCACCGTCGATGACTGGTGGGGCTGGAGTACTTACTTGCTGCTCAAGGACTACAAACCCACTGGCAATGTCGCCTGATAAGGAGATCGAAATGACTATCAAATTGAAACTGGAATTGGCTTCGGGGCAATCGCCGAAGGGAGCGCCGCTTGAGTTGTTATCCAAGGGCGTGGTGATTGGACGGGCGGTGGTGGATGAGCGTGGGGATGTGACGTTTGATGCCAAGCCCGGGGTGGCTGAATTGGCTGTAAGGGTAGATCGTTCGATTCTGCGCTCAGGCTGACAATTCAGTATTAAAGCTGCCGGCCCATCGCTAGCAGGCTAGTTCCCACATTTGACCGGGGGTAAACACCCATAGTGTGTTCACTGAAGATCCCCTGTGGGAGCGAGCCTGCTCGCGATGGCATTCTGACAAACACAGCAATAGCTGGAAGTAAGCACTGACCGTTCATCAAAACTGTTATTTCTTACAGTTTCGCCCCCGCTAACAACGACGCTTAATTAGACAATCATTTGCTGCACAGGCCAAACGCTCATGTCCACAATCCACCGCTTTAACTTTCCGGCCAGAACCAGACAAGCAGCGTTGGAAACGCCAACTGACTTTGACCTCAATATCAGCGTCGATGACATCGTCGAGTTTGAAACACTGCCCGGCCAGTATTGGAAAATCACCCTGAAAATATTCAAGGTGTTGCTGAACAACACTATTGAGTATGTCGATTACAAAACGGTCGAGGTAGAAGATCCTTACCCCTAGCCGCGCTGCGCCTCAGCCTCTTCATGAGCATGGCGCAGCCGCTCCCGACTGTTCGTCAAATGCAAACGCATTGCCGCCCGCGCCGCATCCGAATCCTGGCGTGCAATCGCATCGTAAATCTCTTCGTGCTCACGGCTCAGGCGACTCATGTAGTGCTGCTGATCATCATGGGCCAGGCGCGCAGAGTTCAGGCGGGTGCGCGGAATGATGCTGGTGCCCAGGTGGGTCATGATGTCGGTGAAGTAGCGGTTACCGGTCGACAGGGCGATTTGCAGGTGGAACTGGAAGTCGGACGCCACGGCATCACTGGCGTGGGCGGCACTTTCATTCAAGGCGTCCAGCGCGGCGCGCATCAAGGCCAACTGTTCCGGGCTGCGGCGTTGTGCAGCGAGGCCGGCGGACTCCACTTCGAGGCTGATGCGCAGTTCCAGAATCGCCAATACGTCACGCAGGGTGACCACGGTCGCCGGGTCGATGCGAAAACCGCTCGGGCTCGGGGTGTCGAGCACGAAGGTGCCGATGCCGTGACGGGTTTCCACCTGGCCAGCGGCCTGCAAACGTGAAATTGCTTCGCGAACCACGGTTCGGCTGACGCCATGGGCATCCATGATCGCCGACTCGGTGGGCAATTTGTCGCCACGTTTGAGGTGGCCGTCGCGGATCTGCTCGGACAGCACCGTCACCAATTCCTGTGCGAGGCTGCGGCGCTTGCGAGGGAGGCGTGGTGCGTCGATCGGGTTTTCCATGGTGAACGTCTGTCTCGAAAATTGCGGCTGAAACCGCATCATAGCTCAACGCGGTTGTACGATCACCACCACCCACTTTTGTAAGAGCAACTGTGGCGCGGGGATTTATCCCCGTTGGATGGCGCAGCCATCCCAAAACCCACAGCCTCGGTGCATCAGGTATGCCGAATGCAGTGGTTTTGCGACGGCTGCGTCGCCGAACGGGGATAAATCCCCTCGCCACAAAAGCTCGTTCCCACACGGATTGTGGTGTTATGCGATCACGGTCTGGTCCACCAGATGACCATTTTCAATGCGCACATGCCGTGGGTGGAAACGCTTCAGACTGCTGCGATGCCCGACGCTGACGATGCTCAACCCCGGTATTTCATCGATCAAGGCCTGATACAGCGACGCCTCATCCTCTTCGTCCATCGCCGACGTCGCCTCGTCCATGTACAACCACTGTGGTGCATAGAGCAGCGCACGAGCGAAGGCCAGCCGTTGCTGTTCACCCGGCGACAGCATGCGCTGCCAGTGATTGGCCTCGTCCAGGCGCGCAACGAGGTGCGGCAAGCGGCAAGTTTCCAGCACATGCACATACCGCTCGTGCGGATAAGTCCCGCCGGCCTGTGGATAACTCAGTGCCTCGCGCAACGTGCCAATCGGCAGATACGGCTTTTGTGGCAGGAACAGGTAACGCGCCGTCGGCAGACGAATGCTGCCATGACCCGCCGGCCACAGGTGCCCCATCGCCCGCAGCAAGGTCGACTTGCCGCTGCCGGAACGACCGCTGAGCATGACGCGCTCGCCCTCCTCCACGGTCATGTCGGCGTTGGTCAGCAAGTGACGACCGTCGGCCAGATCGAGGCCCAGGTTGTGCACCTTCAAGGCTGTACCCGAATTCTGCACATCAATCGCCGGCGCTCGCTCTTCGTTGTCGGTCATCGCCTGGCGGAAACTCAGCAGACGATCACAGGTGGCTCGCCAAGCGGCCAAGTCCTGGTAGGCGCTGATGAACCAGCTGAAGTTCTCCTGCACGTTGCCGAACGCGGAGTTGATTTGCATCAGCTCGCCAAGCTCGATCTTGCCGGCGAAGTAACGCGGCGCGGCGACCATAAACGGGAAAATGATTGCGATCTGGCCATAACCGGAGGTGAAGAAGGTCAGGCGCTTGGACACTTTCATGATGTCCCAGAAGTTATGCCAGACCAGCCCGAAGCGCCCGCTCAGACGGCGGTTTTCATTGGGTTCGCCGTTGTACAGCGCGATGCTTTCCGCGTTCTCGCGAACTCGCACCATGGAAAAACGCAGGTCAGCTTCGAAGCGTTGTTGATTGTTGTTGAGGCCAATCAAACGACGGCCAATCAAGTGCGTCAGCCAGCTGCCGACGGCGGCATAAACCAGAGCGCACCAGAACATGTAGCCGGGGATGGTGAAACCGAACACTTCGATGCTGCCCGACACACCCCACAGAATGATCGAAAACGACACCAGACTGACGACGTTGCGGATCAGGCCCAGCCCCAGGCCCAGCGTATTGGAGGTGAAGCTATTGAGGTCTTCGGAAATCCGCTGGTCAGGGTTATCGGTGTAACCGCCCTGCTCCAGTTGGTAGTAGTTTTTATGACCGAGCCAACGGGCGAAGTGCTGCTCGGTGAGCCAGGCCCGCCAGCGAATCGTCAGCATCTGCGTCAGGTAGAGCCGATACACCGCACCGAGAATCGCCACCGCAGCAATCCCGCAGAAGTACAGAATCAGTTGCCAGAAAGCCGCTTCGTCCTTCTTTTGCAGGGCGTTGTAAAAATCCTTGTACCAACTGTTGACCCACACCGAAATCGCCACGCTGAACAGTGACAGCGCAATCACGGCGATCAGCAATGTCCAGGCCTTGCCCTTCTCTTCGCTGCGCCAATACGGCGTGGTCATCGCCCAGACTTTGCGAAAAAACTGCCCGCGCACAGCATCGTTGACCGCGGAATACTCAGCGTTCTGATTCATGGAAAAGGCTCGATAAAGAAAAGAACACACCCGAACCGATCATAGATGATCGGTTCGGGTTATCGCGAGGGCTGGCGTTAATCGTTCAGCGTCCGTTCAGCGGCGGACCGGACGCTTTTGCAGTTTGCGCTGCAGCGTGCGGCGGTGCATGCCCAAGGCGCGGGCAGTGGCGGAGATGTTGCCTTCGTGTTCGGTCAGTACGCGCTGGATGTGCTCCCATTGCAGGCGGTCCACCGACATCGGGTTTTCTGGCACCAGGGTGTCGAGGTCAGCATGCTCGGAAAGCAGCGCGGCCAGCACGTCGTCAGCGTCAGCCGGCTTGCACAGATAGTTGCAAGCGCCGCGCTTGATCGCCTCGACGGCGGTGGCAATGCTCGAGTAGCCGGTGAGGATCACCACGCGCATTTCCGGGTCAAGTTCGAGCAGTTTGGGCAGCAACACCAGGCCTGAGTCGCCGTCCATTTTCAGGTCCAGCGCGGCGTAATCCGGGATGTCGGCCTGGGCGATGGTCAGCCCTTCTTCGGCGGAACCGGCGGTGCTGACGCGAAAACCACGGCGGGCCATGGCGCGGGCCATCACACGGGTAAAGGTTGCATCGTCGTCTACCAGCAGCAAATGCGGCAGTTCTTCGCCTTCAACTTGGATCTCGTCACTCATGTTCGTCTCCTCGGGCGACACGGGGCAGGCGCAGCTCGGTGAGCGTGCCGCCTTCCTCATGACTGTAGAGTTTCACTGAGCCGCCGGCGCGTGTCACGCTGGCCTTGCTCAAAAACAGGCCGAGGCCGAAACCTTTGCCCTTGGTGGTAAAAAACGGCTTGCCAATCTGTTCGGCAATGGCCAGCGGCACGCCGGCGCCATGGTCGCGAATGCTGATGGTCAGGTCCTCGGCATTCCAGTCCAGCGTCACTTGCAGCCCTTCGGGGCACGCATCGGCGGCGTTGTTGAGCAAATTCAGCAAGGCTTGCGTCAGGTCTGGCGGCGGTGCCATGCGTGGCACCGTGCCCTGGCCCAGCCGTTGGAAACGGTAACTGGCTTCCGGGCGCATCAAGTGCCAGCGGTTCAGCGCTTCGTCGAGCCAGTCGGTGACGTCCTGCATTTCCACCGCCAGGCGTCGATTGGCCTCGGCGGCGCGCACCAGTTGCTGCAAGGTCTCTTTGCAGAGTTTGACCTGATCTTGCAACACGCTTAAATCATCCTGCAACAGCGGGTCGGGATGGTCCTGGCGCATTTCCTTGAGCAACACGCTCATGGTGGCCAACGGCGTGCCCAACTCATGGGCGGCGCCGGCCGCCTGGGTCGCGACGGCCAGCAATTGCTGGTCGCGCAGGCCTTCTTCACGACGGATGGCGCGCAGTTCTTCCTGGCGGCGCAGCTCTTCGGCCATGCGCGCGGCAAAGAATGTGATGACGGCGGCGGCGAGGGCGAAACTCAGCCACATGCCGTAGATCTGCAAGTTTTCCCGGGCGATGGGGAAGGTTTCCAGCGGATAGAACCGCGCCAGCAACAACGTATAAAGCGCCAGCGCGATACCGGACAGAATCACCGAGTAGCGCCACGGCAACGTCACGGCGGCGATGGTCAGCGGCACCAGGTAATAGGAAACGAACGGGTTGGTCGAACCGCCGGAGAAATACAGCAAGGCACTGTGGATAAACAGATCACAGGCCAGTTGCAGGGCATATTCCAGCTCGGTGACCGGCCACGAGGTGCGCAGGCGAACCGCCGTGAACGCGCACAGCAGCGTCGAGCAGCCGAGGGTCATCGCCAGTTGCACCCACGGCAACGGCAGCAGATCGAACCAGTAGGCCAGGCCCACGGAACCGGCCTGAGCGGCGAGTACCAAGGTTCGGATGAAGGTCAGCCGCCAAAGGTTCTGGCGAGTGGCGGAAGTGATTTGAACGGGGGCGAGCATGAGCTCTCCTGATGAGCGCTCCAGGCGGATCGCACGGAGTATAACCAAGCACGGGGGCTGGCAGGCAAAAGTGCGGCAAACAGCCACATGGCAGGAAGTTCTGCTGCGTCTATAAGGACGCCTTCGCGGGCAAGCCTCGCTCCTACAGGAATGTGTCGTTCAAAGGATTGGCGTACGACACATTCCTGTAGGAG
>NZ_JASCOM010000172.1:0-12679 GCF_029959925.1 Pseudomonas sp. PS02303 | reverse complement strand
GAGCTTGCTCCCGCTGGGCTGCGAAGCGGCCCCAAAACCAACCTGATCGCAGCTTCAATCAAAACGTGTCAGCAGGGTTTACGACGGCTTCGCCGCCGAGCGGGAGCAAGCTCCCTCGCCACAAAAGCCACGCTGAAGTCACCGTTAGCCATAAGGAACACCGCTGTCATGAACGACGCCACGCACACGCAGCTTCGCCCCGTGGCCGATACGTCACCGTCGGCGATTGTCGCCGGCTTCATCGCGATGATGACCGGCTACACCAGCTCCCTGGTCCTGATGTTTCAAGCCGGACAAGCGGCGGGCCTGACCAGCGGGCAGATTTCGTCGTGGATCTGGGCGATCTCGATTGGCATGGCGGTGTGCTCGATCGGCCTGTCCCTGCGTTATCGCACGCCGATCACCATCGCCTGGTCGACCCCCGGCGCGGCGTTGCTGATCACCAGCCTGGGCGGCGTGAGTTACGGCGAGGCCATCGGTGCCTACATCACGTGCGCGGTGCTGGTGACGATTTGCGGCCTGACCGGCAGCTTCGAACGGCTGGTGAGAAAGATTCCGGCATCATTGGCCGCCGCCCTGCTGGCGGGGATTCTGTTCAAGATTGGCAGTGAAATCTTCGTCGCCGCGCAGCATCGCACCGGGCTGGTGCTGGGAATGTTCTTCACTTATCTGCTGGTCAAGCGCCTGTCGCCTCGCTACGCGGTGCTCGCAGCGTTGCTGATCGGCACGGCGCTGTCCGGGTTCATGGGGCTGCTGGACTTCAGCGGTTTCCATCTGGAAGTGGCAACGCCGGCCTGGACCACGCCGCACTTCTCCCTGGCCGCGACCATCAGCATCGGTATTCCGTTGTTTGTGGTGGCGATGACTTCGCAGAACATGCCCGGCATCGCGGTATTGCGCGCCGACGGCTACACCGTGCCCGCCTCGCCATTGATCACCACCACCGGCATCGCCTCGCTGCTGCTGGCGCCTTTCGGCTCCCACGGGATCAACCTGGCAGCCATCAGCGCGGCGATCTGCACCGGGCCGCATGCCCATGAGGATCGCAACAAGCGCTACACGGCTGCGGTCTGGTGCGGGATTTTCTACGGGATTGCCGGGGTGTTCGGCGCAACGCTGGCAGCGTTGTTCGCGGCGCTGCCTAAAGAGCTGGTGCTGTCGATTGCGGCGCTGGCACTGTTCGGCTCGATCATCAATGGCCTGAGCATTGCCATGACCGAAGTGAAAGAGCGGGAGGCGGCGTTGATTACCTTTATGGTCACGGCGTCGGGGCTGACGCTGTTTTCCATTGGGTCGGCGTTCTGGGGGATTGTCGCGGGGGTGTTGACGCTGGTGATTCTGAATTGGCGCAAGGGCTGAGGGACCCGACATCGACTTCGCAGGCCAAGCCATGCACCTGCAAAAAGCAGGCATAAAAAAACGGCGACCCTTGGGTCGCCGTTTTTCATGACATCAAGCTACCGGATTGATCGGCTTTTCCGGGTACCAGACGTCGATCAGCGGGCTGACGGTTGCTTCGGTCAGTTCGCTGCGGCCCTTGAGCCAGGCTTCAACAGCAGCGCGCTGCTCTTCGGACACCGAGCCACGCTTCTGCAGGCAAACCAGACCGAAGTCGTCGCCGCCAACATAACCCAGACCGTTGGCTTCCATGGCTTCTTTCAGGAACGCGTCGAGGAAAGCATCAATGGCTTCATCAGCCAAATCTTCTTTGAAATCCAGGTTCAGTTCGAAACCCAGCTCTTGAAATTCATCGACGCACAGTTTTTTGCGCAGACGCTGGGAACGGTTAGTCGCCATTGGAACAATCCTCATAAGTAATAACGGGCGGCACTTTAGCAGTTTAAGCCGCTAATTGCCCGACTCTCTGGGGCGCGTCGCTGACCGTCGGTAAAAAAATTGCGGATTAGAAGGCCACGGCAAGGCACAAGCCGTTGCACCTTGGGGCATAATGCCGACACTTTCATGACCACTGAGGGAATTTATCTTCATGCCCTCGCCTTTTTTCCCCTCGAATGCAGGGTTCAATTTCACATGATCAAATCTTTGCGTCCCTTGTTACTGGCCGGCTTCCTTCTTCCTCTGGCCTTCTCCGTTTCCGCCGCCACCATCAACACCGGTCTGTCACCCAACGTAGAAAAGGCCCTGAAGGCCAGCAAGCTTCCGGACAACGCCCTGTCGTTGGTGATGATCCCGCTGAACGGCCCGGGTACACCGACCATTTACAACGCTGACGTTTCGGTCAACCCGGCTTCGACCATGAAGCTGGTAACCACCTATGCGGCGCTGGAAATGCTCGGCCCGAACCATCAGTGGAAAACCGAGTTCTACACCGACGGCACCCTCAGCGGCGGCATCCTCAACGGCAACCTCTACCTCAAGGGTGGCGGCGATCCGAAACTGAACATGGAAAAGCTCTGGCTGCTGATGCGTGATTTGCGCGCCAACGGCGTGACGCAAATCACCGGCGACCTGGTGTTGGATCGTGGCTTCTTCGTGCAACCGCAACTGCCGGAATTCAACGACGATGGCAATGACGACAACAAGCCGTTCCTGGTCAAGCCTGATTCGCTGATGGTCAACCTCAAGGCCTTGCGCTTCGTGGCACGCAACGACAACGGCCGGGTCCTGGTGTCGGTGGAACCGCCGATTGCCAGCATCAAAGTTGAAAACCAGGTCAAAGCAGTCAATTCCAAGCAATGTACCGGTGGCGTGCGTTACAACCCGGTGACCCAGGCCGATGGCAGCGTGACTGTGACGGTCGGCGGTCAGTTGGGCGAAGGCTGCAGCTCGCAGACTTATCTGTCGCTGCTTGACCACGCCACCTATACCGCGGGTGCCGTGCGGGCGATCTGGAAAGAACTGGGTGGCAGCATCCAGGGCAGGGACCGTCTGGCGCCAACGCCGAGCAACGCCAAGGTGCTGGCCCGGGCCTACTCGCCGGATCTGGCGGAAATCATTCGCGACATCAACAAATACAGCAACAACACCATGGCTCAGCAGTTGTTCCTGAGCCTGGGACAGAAATTCCGCACCGACGCCGACGGTGACGACGCCAGGGCTGCCCAGCGTGTGGTGCGTCAGTGGCTGGCGAAGAAAGGCATCACCGCGCCGCACCTGGTGATGGAGAACGGCTCCGGCCTGTCTCGCGCCGAACGCGTGAGCGCTCGTGAAATGGCGGCGATGCTGCAAGCTGCGTGGCGCAGTCCCTACTCCGCCGAGTTCATCAGCTCGATGCCGATTGCTGGCACCGACGGCACCATGCGTAAACGCCTGAAAACCACGGCAATGCGCGGCGAAGCTCACGTCAAGACCGGCACCCTGAACACCGTGCGCGCGATCTCCGGTTACAGCCGTGACGTCAACGGCAACACCTGGGCGGTGGTGGCGATCCTCAACGACAAGGCCCCGTTTGGCGCATCGTCGGTGCTGGATCAGGTGCTGCTGGACCTGTATCGCCAGCCGAAAGTGCCGGAAACGGCTTCGGTGCTCTGACCCGATCTACACGACACCACAGATCCAATGCAGGAACGAGCCTGCTCGCGATGACGGCGGCACATCCAGCAATGATGTGACTGACAGACCGCCATCGCGAGCAGGCTCACGCCCACAGGGGTCAGCATGAAGGCTTAGTTCATCTCTGCTTCAACGCGATCCCGTCCCGCCTGCTTCGCTGCATAAACCCCAGAATCCGCCCGCAGCAACAGCGCATCCGCGCCCTCCCCGACTCGCCAACTGGCGATCCCGAAACTCGCGGTCACGACCCCGACGCCTTCGATCGGTGAACTGCGCAAGGCTTGCCACAGTTGCAAGGCCAGCACGTGGGCCTGTTCGCCGCCGATGTCCGGGCACAGCACCATGAATTCCTCGCCACCCAGGCGGCAGAACACGTCGGTACGTCGCAGACGATGGCCGATGCGCTCGCACACGGCCTGCAACACCCGATCACCCACGGCGTGGCCATGCTGGTCATTGATGCGCTTGAAGTGGTCGATGTCGAGCATGATCACCGACAACTCGCCACCCCCGCGCTCGACCCGGGCCATTTCGGTGGTCAGGCGCTCTTGAAAGTAACGGCGGTTGTGAATTCCGGTCAGGGAGTCGGTGATCGACAGCGCCCGCAGTTCTTCTTCCACCCGCTTCAGGTCGGAAATGTCCGAGATGTAGCCATGCCAGAGCACGCCGCCGCCCGGCAGTTCCTCCGGGGTCGCCTCGCCGCGAACCCAGCGCAGACCGCGCTGCGGCAGTTGTACCCGGTACTCCTCGCGCCACGGGCTGAGCGTATTCGCCGATGCGCGTATCGAGTCGCGAACGCGGGTTGTGTCCTGGGGATGAATCCGCGTGAAAATCGCTTCGGCGTTGAGCAGCAAAACGTCCGGCTCGAGTTCATAGATCTCGCGAATCCCGTCGCTGGCGTAGATCACACTGAAACGGCCGTCGAATTCCATCTTGAATTGATAAATGCCACCGGGCACATGGGCGCTGAGCTTTTTCAGCAACAGGTCTCGGGCGGCCAGGGCCTCGTGGACACGCTTGCGTTCGGTGATGTCGATGCAGATCGCCAGATGCCCGACCCACAGGCCTTGCTCGTCGAGCACCGGGGTCGCGAGCATGTTCACGGTCAAATGGCTGCCGTCCTGACGGACCAGCGTCCACTCCCGCGCTTCATGACCGCCCTCTTCTCCACCTTCGACCAACATCGCCTGGCAGGTCGGAATCGGCTTGCCATAGCGCGCACTCAATTCCGCCGAGCGTGCGACCAGCTCTCGGGGAAAGTGAAGGTTTTCCAGGGTCATGCGCCCCACCACTTCAGCGCTGGAGTACCCCAGCATTTGCTCGGCCCCGGCGTTGAAGGTGTTGATGACACCTCGCAGGTCGGTGGCGATGATCGCCACTTGCGTCGCAGCATCCAGCACGCCGCGCAACTGACCGTGAGTGCCGCGCAATTCCTGCTCGCGGGCGTGCAGCTCCTGGGTGCGCTGCTCGACCATTTTCAGTGCGCGCTGGCGTTGGCTGACCAGCACGTAGAGCAACGCACTGAGCAGCACACTGAGCAAGCCACCGAGCACCACCAGGCTGGTCACCGAGGAATGGTTGGCTTTCAGAAAGGCTTCGCTGGGCAGGATATCGACTTGATAATCGTGGTCGGCCATACGCAACAGGCGTGTCGCGGACAATTCACTGGGCGCAGGCGGGTTAGAGGACTCGTAAAGCACTTCGTGCTGATCGTCGGTGGACAGATCGAGGATGCGTACGGAGAGATAGTCATAACTGGCCTCCGGCAACCCGTCCGCCAGCAACTGGCGCATGCTGATCACGGCCATGACATATCCGTAGGGTTTCATGTCCGCCGTCGCCGCATCGCGCTGACGCTTCACCGGCGCCACCAGCAGCACGCCACGCGCATACGCCGGCTCGATGCCGACCAGATGCATCGGCTGCGAGACGGCCATGCTGCCCAGTTTGTCCGCCCGATCAAGGGTGGCGCGGCGTAACGGCTGGGCAAACAAGTCGTACCCCAGCGGCGAGCCGAGTCGGCTTCGGGTCTGGCTGTAGCGCACCGCCACGTATTCATCCCGCTCGGCAGCCAATTGCAGCTGGCCCTCGGCATTGAGCTCACGCAGAGTGAAGTCGCTCAAACCGTCTTCTTCACGCACCTTGCGCTCGAACGCCGCCCGCTCGGCACGGGTGACCCGCGCCGCGAATGAATACGCCTGCGTGCGGTGCAGCAGCGGTTGGGTGTAACCGTCGAACTCCGCGCGGGAGACTGACTCGGAATTGGCGAAGAACCGGCGCAGGCCGTCGAGGCGCTGCTCCTGATCTTCGAAACGTTCTTCGATGCGGCTGTAACGTTCGCTGGCGAGCAGCTGGAAACGTTGCCGTAATTGATGGTGATACAGATTCAGCGTCGACCAGGCCAGCAATCCAGTGAGAACCCCACCGACGAGCAATACCAGCAGCGCGACCAACCAGGCCGACACATCTTCACTGATAAAACCCAGGATCTTGGGGCGCACGGCGTGCAACGACATAAACGCAACTCAAAACGCCAGGTGCGGGAAAGCCCATTGGCCATGCGTTGAGTTATAGCTATTAGCCATCAATTTGACCAGCACAGAAAGAAGCCAAGAGCCTTTAAAATCAAGGCTCTGTGGATCCAATCCCTGCAAGTGTCAACGAGCCGTGATTTTCCAGGCTCGGTGGATCTTGCCATTACGGGCGAAATCCGGATCGATGGTCTGGGCGGTGATTTCTTCAACGGCATAACGCGCGCTGAGGTTTTCCTCGAGCGTGAACTTGCGGAAGTTGTTGGAGAAGTACAACACGCCACCGGGCGCCAGGCGCGCCATGGCCAGGTCGATCAACTGCACCTGATCGCGCTGCACGTCGAAGATCCCTTCCATGCGCTTGGAGTTGGAGAACGTCGGCGGGTCGATGAAGATCAGGTCGTACTCGTCTCGGCAGGCATCGAGCCACGCCATCACGTCACCCTGCTCCAGACGGTTCTTGTCGGAGAAACCGTTCAGTGACAGGTTGCGACGCGCCCAGTCCAGGTAGGTTTTCGACAGGTCTACGCTGGTAGTGCTGCGCGCGCCGCCCTTGGCCGCGTGAACGCTGGCGGTCGCGGTGTAGCAATACAGGTTGAGGAAGCGCTTGCCGGCCGCCTCTTTCTGGATGCGCATACGCATTGGGCGGTGGTCGAGGAACAGTCCGGTGTCGAGGTAGTCGGTGAGGTTGACCAGCAGCTTCACGCCGCCTTCGTTGACCTCGACAAACTTGCCTTGGGCCGCTTGGCGTTCGTATTGCTTGGTGCCGCTCTGACGCTCGCGGCGCTTGACCACCACGCGGCTCTTGTCGATGTTCAAGGCCTGCGGAATCGCCGCCAGGGCATCGAACATGCGCGCCGAGGCTTTTTCCGGGTCGATGGACTTCGGCGCAGCGTATTCCTGGACGTGGACCCAATCGTGATACAGGTCGATGGCCATGGAATATTCCGGCATGTCGGCATCGTAGACGCGGTAGCAATCAATGCCCTCGCGCTTGACCCACTTGCCCAACGCCTTGAGGTTCTTTTGCAGGCGGTTGGCGAACATCTGCCCGCCTTCGCTCAAGCGCGGTTGCTCGATCACTACCGGGGCCGGTTTGATCGGGTTGCCGTTCTTGTTGTACTTCTCGTATTTGCCCGGCGCTACGTCGTCGTCGGCGACTTCGACTTCGGCTTGAACTTGTTCGCGCTCGACCTGACGCTGTTCCGGGGTGCGACGCTCGCCGGTGACGAACTGGTCCGGCGTGACTTTGATCAGCAGCAATTTGCACGGCAAAGCGCCGTTCCAGAACGAATACTGTTTGTGGCTGCGGATGCCCATGCGCTTGCCCAGGTCCGGCGCGCCGGTGAACACCGCCGCTTCCCAGTTCAGGCAGGCCTGACGCAGACGCTCGCCAAGGTTCTGGTAGAGGTAGAGCAGGCTCGCCTCGTCGCCCAGACGCTCGCCATATGGCGGGTTGCAGATCACCAGACCTTTCTGGTTCTGGTCCGGACGTGGCTCGAACGTGCCGACTTCGCCCTGGTAGATCTTGATCCACTCGCTCAGGCCCGCACGTTCGACGTTGTTGCGGCCCGGTTGAATCAGGCGCGGATCGGCTTCGTAACCGCGAATCCACAGCGGTGGCTTGGCCAGGCCGGCGGCGGCGCGCTCGGTGGCTTCTTCGTGGAGCTTTTTCCACAGCGCCGGCACGTGGCCGAGCCAGGCGGTGAAGCCCCACTGTTCGCGACGCAGGTTCGGCGCCATGTCGGCGGCGATCATCGCCGCTTCGACGAGGAACGTACCAACACCGCACATCGGGTCAGCCAGTGCGCCGCCTTCGGCCGCAATGCGTGGCCAGCCGGAACGGATCAGGATCGCGGCCGCGAGGTTTTCCTTCAGCGGCGCCGCGCCCTGCTGCAAACGATAACCGCGCTGGTGCAGGCTGTGACCGGAGAGGTCGAGGGAGAGAATCGCTTCGCCACGGTCCAGGCGCAGGTGAATGCGCAGGTCCGGGTTGAGCTTGTCGATGGACGGACGATCGCCCTGCGGAGTGCGCAGTTTGTCGACGATGGCGTCTTTGACTTTCAGGGCGCCGAAGTGCGTATTGTCGATGCCCGAGCCGTGGCCGCTGAACTCGACGGCCAGGGTGCCGTCATTGAGCATGTGGTCTTGCCACTCGATGTCGAGTACGCCGTGGTACAGGTCTTCGGCGTCCTTCATCGGGAAACGCTTGAGCACCAGCAGCACCCGGTTCGCCAGACGCGACCACAGGCACAGGCGATAAGCGGTTTCCATGGTGGCCATGCCGCGCACGGCAGAGGTGTGCTCACGTGCTTCTTCAAGGCCAAGCCCGACGGCTTCCTCGATCAGCAGGCCTTCAAGGCCTTTGGGACAAGTGAGGAAGATTTCGAATTGATCGGACATTGGAATCTCAGAGCCTTTAGCTAAGTGAACCGGCAACGCATTGCCGGCCCGGTTTTCAATCAGGCGCTTTTCTAAAAGAGCGCCCGCGTGGCACGAAGGTGTGCCGTCCCACCTGTGCTGCTCAGGTTAGAAGAGCTTAGATGCACAGGCAGATAAAAAAGTTGATGCAACAAAATGTCATAAGTCGACCCTTCGTCGAATAATCGTCCTGCTTAACAGGAGCCATTCTCACAAAGGATTAACTCCATCATTCTGTGGGGGGCCGATCATACAGGGCTTTGACCAAGAAACACGGGACAAACATCGAGTTACTTATGGCCGTTGCATCTTTATGGTTACGTTCTTATGACAAAACGATCATTCCCTCGATGTGACGCATTGGTTAGAACTCAACACAGGTTGACGCCGCAACGACGTCAACACCTTGGCTCGCGACGCCGGCAGCGAGCCCCAACGGCAGGAGTTTTTCTGCCAGACCTCAATTGAGGTCGACGCGATAAATACAGTCAACAAGTGAGGGCAACACCCTATGAGAAGACTTAAGCGTGATCCGTTGGAAAGAGCATTTTTGCGCGGATATCAATATGGCGTTGGTGGCAAATCCCGTGAGCTTTGCCCATTTACTCTACCGTCGGTACGCCAAGCCTGGATTAACGGCTGGCGAGAAGGACGCGGCGACAACTGGGACGGTATGACCGGCACTGCGGGAATCCACAGACTCAACGAACTTCACGCCGTCGGCTAACACAGGGCACAACACTCCGACACGACAATCTGATTACGTAACGACTTACCACGCACGCCCCATCCGGGCGGCGGGCTCCGGCCCAGGGGCTCCTTCGAGGAGCCCTTTTTTATGCCCGCCAATTACCTGGAATCTGAACACTGCTTTTGTGGCGAGGGTGCTTGCTCCCGCTGGGCTGCGAAGCGGCCCCAGAACCAGTCACAACTCGGAGTGTCAGGTAAAACGCGGTTGCGGGGTTTACGACTGCTTCGCAGCCGAGCGGGAGCAAGCTCCCTCGCCACAGAAAACCTCAGCGCCAGGACCTGCTCAGCCCTTCAGCGCAGCGCCGCGATGGCGTCGACGGACTCGCGAATCAGCGCCGGGCCTTTGTAGATGAAGCCGGAATAGAGCTGCACCAGGCTAGCACCCGCAGTGATTTTCTCAGCCGCATGCTTGCCTTCGGTGATGCCGCCCACGGCGATGATTGGCAAGCGACCCGCCAGTTCCGCCGCCAATACCTTCACGGTGTGGGTGCTCTTGTCGCGAACCGGTGCGCCGGACAGACCGCCCGCCTCATCACCATGCTCCATGCCTTCAACGCCCACACGGCTCAGGGTGGTGTTGGTGGCAATCACTGCGTCCATCCCTGTTTCGATCAGCGCTTGCGCGACCTGAGCGGTTTCTTCATCGGTCATGTCCGGCGCGATCTTGATCGCCAGCGGTACATGTTTACCGTGGCGCAGGGCCAGTTCCGCGCGACGGGTCGCCAGATCAGCCAGCAATTGCTTGAGCGAATCGCCGAATTGCAGACTGCGCAGGCCCGGGGTGTTCGGCGAGCTGACGTTGACCGTCACGTAACTGGCGTGGGCGTAGACCTTGTCCAGGCAGATCAGATAATCGTCGACCGCACGCTCAACCGGCGTATCGAAGTTCTTGCCGATGTTGATGCCCAGCACGCCCTTGTACTTGGCCGCCGCCACGCGTGCCAGCAGGTGATCGACGCCGAGGTTGTTGAACCCCATGCGGTTGATGATCGCCTCGGCGTCCGGCAGACGGAAAATCCGTGGCTTGGGGTTACCCGGCTGCGGACGCGGGGTGATGGTGCCGATTTCGACAAAGCCGAAACCCAGCTGGGCAAACCCGTCGATGGCCGCACCGTTCTTGTCCAGACCGGCCGCCAAACCTACGGGGTTCGGAAACTCCAGGCCCATGACGTTCACCGGCATTTTCGCCGGCGCCTTGCACAGCAGACTGTTGAGGCCCAAACGCCCGCCCGCGCCGATCAGGTCCAGGGACAGATCGTGGGAGGTTTCCGGGGAAAGTTTGAACAACAGCTGACGGGCCAGGGTGTACATGGGCGGTTTTGACTCGAATGGCGGCGAAATGAGGCGGCGATTATAGCCGGGCATCGGTGCCGCAAGCGAGGCGCGCAACAAAATCAGCGGACGATGGCATATGCCTTGCACCCTCACTGACATCAGCACTCATGCCAACGGCGGGATGAGTCGAAAGACAAAGGCGTCGTCACTTGGCCTTGCCCTGGCAAGCAGCCCGGTACGACGCTTTTTTTTGGAAGGTGTTTAACCATGAATGAAACCACAGCGGGCCCACTGGCCTGGGTCAATGGCAGCGATGCCCCGGAAAAGACTGAGATCAACCTCGGCTTCATGGCCCTGAGTGACTGCGCCTCGGTGGTGGTCGCGGCCACGCAGGGTTTCGCGCAGCCTTACGGCCTGACCCTGAACCTCAAGCGCCAGTCGTCCTGGGCCAACCTGCGGGACAAGCTGGTCAGCGGCGAACTCGACGCCGCCCACAGCCTGTACGGCCTGATCTACGCCGTGCACCTGGGCATCGGCGGCGTGGCGCCGACCGACATGGCGGTGCTCATGGGCCTGAACCAGAACGGCCAGAGCATCAACCTTTCTCATGGCTTGCAGGCCTTGGGGGTGACCAGTCCTGAAGCACTGGACCGGCACGTGCACCAAAGTCGCCCAAAATTGACCTTCGCCCAGACATTTCCGACAGGCACCCACGCCATGTGGCTGTATTACTGGCTCGCGAGTCAGGGCATTCATCCGTTGCAGGACGTCGACAGCGTGGTGGTGCCACCGCCACAGATGGTCGCGCACCTGCAAGCCGGACGCATCGACGGTTTCTGCGTCGGCGAACCGTGGTCCGCCAGCGCGGTGAAGCAGAATCTGGGGTTCACTATGGCAACGACCCAGACCATCTGGCCCGATCACCCGGAAAAAGTCCTCGGCTGCACTCGCGCCTTTGTCGAGCAGTACCCCAACACCGCCCGGGCGTTGGTGATGGCGATCCTCGAAGCCAGCCGCTTCATTGAAGACGGCAGCGAAAACCGCCGCAGCACCGCGAAGCTGTTGAGCGCGCCCGAATACCTTGATGCACCGCTCGATTGCATCGAACCGCGCTTGCTTGGCGACTACGCCGATGGCCTCGGCAACCGCTGGCAGGACCCGCACGCGCTGCGTTTCCATGCGGGCGGTGAGGTCAACGTGCCGTACTTGTCCGATGGCATGTGGTTCATGACCCAGTTCCGCCGCTGGGGCTTGTTGCGCGACGACCCGGATTACCTCGGCGTGGCCCGTGAGGTCCAGCAACTAGACTTGTATCGTGAGGCCGCCAGCGCAGTCGGTGTTGCCGCCGAGGGTGAGGACATGCGCAGCAGCCAATTGATCGACGGCAAAGTCTGGGATGGCTCCGACCCGACCGGCTATGCCCGCAGTTTCAAGCTGCACGCCATGAGCGAAAGCTCGCACCGAATCGCCAGCCGCTGACAGGAGACTGCGAATATGTTGCGTATCCTGCTGATCAACGACACCGCGAAGAAAGTCGGTCGCCTGAAAGCAGCCCTGACCGAAGCCGGGTTCGAGGTGATCGACGAATCCGGCCTGACCATCGACCTGCCCGCGCGCGTCGAAACGGTGCGTCCGGATGTGATTTTGATCGATACCGAGTCACCCAGCCGCGATGTGATGGAGCAAGTGGTGCTCGTGAGCCGCGACCAACCGCGACCGATTGTGATGTTTACCGATGAACATGACCCCGATGTGATGCGCCAGGCAATCAAGTCCGGGGTCAGTGCCTACATCGTCGAAGGCATTCACGCACAACGCTTGCAGCCGATTCTCGACGTGGCCATGGCGCGCTTTGAAAGCGACCAGGCCCTGCGCGCCCAGCTCAACGCCCGCGACCAGCAACTGGCCGAGCGCAAGCGCATCGAGCTGGCCAAGGGGCTGTTGATGAAGATGAAGGACTGCAACGAGGAAGAGGCTTACACCCTCATGCGCCGCCAGGCCATGAGCCGGCAGCAGAAACTGATTCAGGTGGCGGAGCAGATTATTGCCATGAGTGAATTGCTCGGCTGACCTCTTACCCTTTGTGGCGAGGGAGCTTGCTCCCGCTGGGCTGCGAAGCGGGCCCAAAAAACCCGGCAGCCTAACCGATTTTGTGAGTGCTGCGCACTCAAGCGGGAGCAAGCTCCCTC
>NZ_JASCOM010000171.1:0-12823 GCF_029959925.1 Pseudomonas sp. PS02303 | reverse complement strand
GCTCGCGAAGAGGCCGTTTCAGCCAGCATCAATGTTGAATGACAAACCGCTTTCGCGAGCAGGCTCGCTCCCACAGGGGATTTGCGGTGTATGGGGGGAATGTGGCGGGCATAAAAAAGGGAGGCCCTTGGCCTCCCTTTTTCATCGCGATTGACCGTTACAGGCTGGCAATCCGCGCATGCTGCTCGGCCAACTTGCCCAAAGCCTGTTCAGCCTCAGCCAGTTTGGTGCGTTCTTTCTCGATGACTTCGGCCGGAGCCTTGTCGACGAAACCGGCATTGGACAGCTTGCCGCCCACCCGCTGAACTTCGCCCTGCAGACGCAGGATTTCCTTGTCCAGGCGTGCCAGTTCGGCGTCCTTGTCGATCAGGCCGGCCATCGGCACCAGCACTTCCATCTCGCCCACCAGTGCGGTGGCGGACAGCGGTGCTTCTTCGCCGGCAGCCAACACCGTGATCGATTCGAGGCGAGCCAGCTTCTTCAGCAGGGCTTCGTTCTCGGTGAGACGACGCTGGTCTTCGGCGCTAACGTTCTTCAGGAACAGGTTCAGCGGCTTGCCCGGGCCGATGTTCATCTCGGCGCGAATGTTGCGCGTGCCGAGCATCAGCGTCTTCAGCCACTCGATGTCATCTTCGGCACCCTGATCGATGCGCGCTTCATTGGCCACGGGCCAAGGTTGCAGCATGATCGTCTTGCCTTCGATACCGGCCAGCGGCGCGACGCGCTGCCAGATTTCTTCGGTGATGAACGGCATGAACGGGTGCGCCAGGCGCAGGGCAACTTCCAGCACTCGAACCAGGGTGCGGCGGGTGCCGCGCTGACGTTCGACCGGGGCATTTTCGTCCCACAGCACAGGCTTGGACAGTTCCAGGTACCAGTCGCAATACTGGTTCCAGATGAACTCGTACAAGGCTTGTGCGGCCAGGTCGAAGCGGAACTGGTCGAGCTGACGGGTTACTTCGGCTTCGGTGCGTTGCAGCTGCGAGATAATCCAGCGATCCGCCAGGGAGAGTTCGTAAGCCTCGCCGTTCTGGCCGCAGTCTTCGCCCTTGTCCAGAACATAACGCGCGGCGTTCCAGATTTTGTTGCAGAAGTTGCGATAGCCTTCTACGCGGCCCATGTCGAACTTGATGTCGCGACCGGTGGACGCCAGCGAGCAGAAGGTGAAGCGCAGGGCGTCGGTGCCGTAGCTGGCGATGCCGTCGGCGAACTCTTCGCGGGTCTGCTTCTCGATCTTCTTCGCCAGTTTCGGCTGCATCATGCCGGAGGTGCGCTTCTGCACCAGCTCTTCGAGCTCGATACCGTCGATGATGTCCAGCGGGTCCAGGACGTTGCCCTTGGACTTGGACATCTTCTGGCCCTGGCCATCGCGGACCAGACCGTGAACATAAACGGTCTTGAACGGAACCTGCGGCGTACCGTCTTCGTTCTTCACCAGGTGCATGGTGAGCATGATCATCCGGGCGACCCAGAAGAAAATGATGTCGAAACCGGTCACCAGCACGTCGGTGGAGTGGAATTTCTTCAGGAATTCGGTCTGCTCCGGCCAGCCGAGCGTGGAGAAAGTCCACAGGCCCGAACTGAACCAGGTATCCAGAACGTCGTTGTCCTGTTGCAGCGCAACGTCCGGGCCGAGGTTGTTCTTGGCACGCACTTCGGCTTCGTCGCGACCGACATAGACTTTGCCCGACTCGTCGTACCAGGCCGGAATCCGGTGGCCCCACCACAGCTGACGGCTGATGCACCAATCCTGGATGTCGCGCATCCACGAGAAGTACATGTTTTCGTATTGTTTCGGCACGAACTGAATGCGGCCGTCTTCAACCGCAGCGATGGCCGGCTCGGCCAATGGCTTGGTAGAGACGTACCACTGGTCGGTCAGCCACGGCTCGATGATGGTGCCGGAGCGGTCGCCTTTCGGCACTTTCAGGGCATGATCGTCGACGCTGACCAGCAAGCCGGCGGCATCGAAGGCGGCCACAATCTGCTTGCGCGCTTCGAAACGGTCCAGACCGGCGTATTCGGCCGGAAGCGTGCCGTCGATGCTTTCGTTGAGCGTGCCGTCGAGGTTGAACACCTGACAGGCCGGCAGTACGGCGGCGTTCTTGTCGAAGATGTTCAGCAGCGGCAGGTTGTGGCGCTTGCCGACTTCGTAGTCGTTGAAATCGTGGGCCGGGGTGATTTTCACGCAACCGGTGCCGAATTCAGGATCGCAGTAATCGTCGGCGATGATCGGGATGCGGCGGCCGACCAGCGGCAACTCGACAAATTTACCGATCAGGGCCTGGTAGCGTTCGTCGTTCGGGTTAACCGCGACGGCGGCGTCGCCGAGCATGGTTTCCGGGCGAGTGGTCGCGACGATCAGGTAGTCCTTGCCTTCGGCCGTCTTGGCGCCATCGGCCAGCGGGTATTTCAGGTTCCACAGGAAACCTTTTTCGTCGTGGTTTTCCACTTCGAGGTCGGAAATCGCCGTGTGCAACTTGGTGTCCCAGTTGACCAGGCGCTTGCCGCGATAGATCAGGCCGTCTTCGTGCAAACGCACGAACGCTTCTTTAACGGCTTCCGAGAGGCCGTCGTCCATGGTGAAGCGCTCGCGGCTCCAGTCGACGGACGAGCCGAGGCGGCGGATCTGACGGCTGATGTTGCCGCCGGACTGATCCTTCCACTCCCAGACTTTCTCGAGGAATTTTTCCCGGCCCAGATCGTGACGATTCTGGCCTTGGGCTTCGAGTTGGCGTTCCACCAGCATCTGCGTGGCGATACCGGCGTGGTCAGTACCCGGCTGCCACAGGGTG
The DNA here is from genome assembly GCF_029959925.1 of Pseudomonas sp. PS02303. Lineage (NCBI taxonomy): Bacteria > Pseudomonadati > Pseudomonadota > Gammaproteobacteria > Pseudomonadales > Pseudomonadaceae > Pseudomonas > Pseudomonas sp. PS02303. The sequence continues at coordinate 10,028 of NZ_JASCOM010000171.1, read as the reverse complement.
TTGCGACCCTGCATGCGGCGGAAACGGATCAGGGCGTCCATGATCGCGTTGTTGAAGCCGTGACCCATGTGCAGGCTGCCGGTGACGTTCGGCGGCGGGATCATGATGGTGTAGGACTCGCCCGCGCCTTGCGGGGCGAAGTAATTCTCTGACTCCCAAGTGTTGTACCAGGAAGTTTCAATGGCGTGCGGCTGGTAGGTCTTATCCATGCGCGGCGGGACCCTATTGGCATTTATTCAGGAAAAGCCGGCAAGTATAGCGGGGCATGGGGCAGAGGGCGAGCAGGGGCAGACCGGGCGCAGATCAAATGTGGAATGATCCTGTGGCGAGGGAGCTTGCTCCCGCTGGGGCGCGAAGCGGCCCCGACAACAACAAGTGAGTTGTGTCAGGTACACCGTGTGTTCAGGTTTTGCGGTTGCTTTGCAACCGAGCGGGAGCAAGCTCCCTCGCCACAGACGCCCGCTCGACTCAGTGTTATTCGTACTGGCTGAGCAACCGTTCCATCCGCGCATCCAGCCGGCGCTTGATCTCGGTTTCGATATGCGGTGCGAAGTCGTCGATCACGTCTTGCATGATCAACAGCGCTGCCGCACGCAGTTCACTGTCCAGGTGCAGCAAGGCGTCGGGGCCTTTGCTGGCCGCGGGTGCCGGTTGCGCGGCAGGGGCGGGCGGTGTCGGTTCGACGGTCTGCGGCGCAGCGCTGACGGAGTCGAACAGCATGGGAATCTGTTCCTGGTCACCTTCGATGACCGTGTCGGTCAGCAGCGGCGGTTGCAGGTTGTCATCGCCGAGCAGTTGGCGGATCGACTCAAGGTCATCCAGCAGGTGCGCGGACTTTTGTTGCGGTTTTGGAGTGTCCATCGGAATGCTCAGAGTCGCTGTAAACGGTGATCTTGCAGAGGATAGCCCTGTTCGCGATAGAAACGGAAACTCTCCCGCGCTGCCGCTCGAATCGTCGGATCCTCCACCACCACTTCCGCTACACGGGCGAACTTGCTGGCAAAGGCCGGGACTTTCAGGGCAAGGTTGACCAGCAGATCCTGATGCGGACCGCAGTCATCGCCAAGACCCAGGACAATCAAGCTATCCGGCTCGCTTTCGGCAGGACCGTGAGGCACGAAGCTTTCGCCCTTGAAGGCCCACAAACGCGCGTCGAGATCCTCGCGTTGGGCGGCATCGCTGCAATGCAGGTAAATGCGGTGGCCCATGCGCCAGGCTTTTTCGGTGAGCTTGCAGGCGAAATCCAGCCGTGCCGACGGATCGGCGCTGGGCAGGACATAGAAGTCGACTTTGGTCATTGCGGTTCCTGAGCCCGGGGCTGCGTTACTCGAAAGCAACGCAGCCCGAGGTCATCGGTTTCAGGCTTTGGCGCGGTCCAGCAGGTATTGGGTCAGCAACGGAACCGGACGGCCAGTGGCGCCCTTGTCCTTGCCGCCGCTGGTCCATGCGGTGCCGGCGATGTCCAGGTGCGCCCAGTTCAGGTTCTTGGTGAAACGCGACAGGAAGCAGGCGGCGGTGATAGTGCCGGCTTTCGGGCCGCCAATGTTGGCGATGTCGGCGAACGGGCTGTCCAGCTGCTCTTGGTACTCATCGAACAGCGGCAGTTGCCAGGCGCGGTCGTCAGCGGCCTTGCCGGCGCTCAGCAGTTGGCCGATCAGCTCGTCGTTGTTGCCCAGCAGGCCGGAGGTGTGCGCGCCCAGTGCAACGACGCAAGCGCCGGTCAGGGTCGCGATGTCGATCACGGCTTGCGGCTTGAAGCGCTCGGAGTAGGTCAGGGCATCGCACAGCACCAGACGGCCTTCGGCGTCGGTGTTGAGGATTTCCACGGTCTGGCCGCTCATGGTGGTGACGATGTCGCCCGGGCGCGAAGCATTGCCGCTCGGCATGTTCTCGGCGCACGCCAGGATGCACACCAGGTTGATCGGCAGTTTGAGCTCGAGCACGGCACGCAGGGTGCCGAACACGCTGGCTGCGCCGCCCATGTCGTACTTCATTTCATCCATGCCCAAGCCAGGCTTGAGGCTGATGCCGCCGGTGTCGAACGTGATGCCTTTGCCGACCAGTGCGTAAGGTTTCTCGGATTTCTTGCCGCCGTTGTATTGCATGACGATCAGGCGCGGTGGCTGGGCGCTGCCCTGGCCCACGGCGTAGAACGAGCCCATGCCCAGGTCCTTGATCTTCTTCTCATCGAGGACTTCGACTTTCAGGGTTTTGAATTCCTTGCCCAGGTTCTTGGCTTGTTCGCCAAGGAAGGTCGGGTGGCAGATGTTCGGCGGCAGGTTGCCCAGGTTGCGGGTGAACGCCATGCCGTTGGCAATCGCAGTGGCGTGGGCCACAGCGCGCTCGACTTCGGCCTGTGCCGCCTTGATGGTCACCAGGGTGATTTTCTTCAGGGAGCGAGGTTCGGCTTTCTGGCTCTTGAACTGGTCGAAGGTGTATTCGCCATCCACCAGGGTTTCGGCCAGCAGGCGGGTCTTGCCGTAGCTGTCGCGGCCCTTGACCACGATTTCGTCCAGCGCCAGAACGGCGTCGGTGCCGCCCAGGCCTTTAAGGGTGTTGAGGACGCCGGCGATGATTTTACGGAACGGGCGGTCGCCCAGCTCTTCGTCCTTGCCCACGCCGACCAGCAGAACGCGTTCGGCCTTGAGGTTCGGCAGGCTGTGCAGCAGCAGGCTCTGGCCGACTTTGCCGGCCAGGTCGCCGCGCTTGAGTACAGCGCTGAGGGCGCCGCCGCTCAGTTCGTCGAGTTGTCTGGCAGCGGCGCCGAGCTTGCGGCCTTCGCCGACGGCGACCACCAGAGTGGCGGTCTTCAACGTTTCTGGGCTAACGCTCTTTACAACCAGTTCCATGTCCGGGTCCCTGAATGAATGGTCAACGTGCGCGGGCAAAACGGCGGCGCACAGACGCTTGCTTATAGATAGAAAGACGCAGGTCACGGCCCGCGACAAAGGCCGCAGTTTGAACCTCGCTCCCTGCGCCTGACAACCCTCGGTTGTACGATCTTCAACGCATTACCCGCCTGCTTGAGCATGCGCAGTGACAGGCGCACCCAATCACAGGATAATGCGCCAACTTTTTCGGCGGCTCTGCCCTGCGGGCTGTCTGATACGTTTGCTTGTTTGGCCGCCTTAGCCTGACAACCCTGGAGTGTCTGGTTTGATTGTCTTCCGTTATCTGTCCCGTGAAGTCCTGTTGACCTTGAGCGCCGTCAGCGCCGTGCTGCTGGTCATCATCATGAGCGGGCGCTTCATCAAATACCTTGCCCAGGCGGCCTCGGGCCTGCTGGATCCGGGCTCCCTGTTCCTGATCATGGGCTTTCGTCTGCCAGGTTTCCTGCAGCTGATCCTGCCGTTGGGCCTGTTTCTCGGGATCCTGCTGGCCTACGGTCGCCTGTACCTTGAAAGCGAAATGACCGTGTTGTCGGCCACCGGCATGAGCCAGCAACGTCTGTTTGCCATGACGCTGTTTCCGGCCACGCTGGTTGCGCTGGTCGTGGCCTGGTTGAGTCTGAGCCTGGCGCCACAAGGTGCCAATCAGTTCCAGTTGCTGCTGAACAAGCAGGATGCGCTGACCGAGTTCGATACCCTTGAGCCGGGTCGCTTCCAGGCGCTACGTGACGGGACTCGGGTGACCTACACCGAAACGCTGTCGGATGATCGCATCAACCTCGGTGGCGTGTTCATTTCGCAAAAGAACATCTCGTCCGATAAGAAGGATCGCGGGATCTCCGTGCTGGTGGCCGAGAAGGGTCGTCAGGAAATCCGCCCTGACGGCAATCGCTACCTGATTCTCGACAATGGCTATCGCTACGACGGTAACCCGGGGCAGGCCGACTACCGGGCGATCAAGTACGAGGAATACGGCGTATTGCTGCCCAAGCCGGACGTCAGCGACGAAGTCACCGACCGCGATGCAATGACCACCCGTTCCTTGATCGGCAGCGATGACATTCGTTCGCGCACTGAGCTGCAATGGCGTCTGTCCCTGCCGTTGCTGGTGTTCATCGTGACCTTGATGGCGGTGCCGCTGTCGCGGGTCAATCCACGTCAAGGCCGTTTCCTCAAGCTGCTGCCGGCGATTCTTCTTTATATGGCTTACCTGAGCATCCTGATTGCCGCGCGCGGCGCCCTCGAAAAAGGCAAGATCCCGCCGGCGCTGGGGTTGTGGTGGGTTCACGGCATCTTCCTGGCCATTGGCCTGGGCTTGCTCTACTGGGAGCCGTTGCGCTTGAAGATGGCGAGTCGCCGCAGTGCGCTGGAGGTGGCTCGTGGTTAAGCTCGATCGCTACATTGGTAGCAGCGTATTCGTAGCCATCCTGGCGGTGCTGGGGATTATCCTTGGCCTGGCGACCCTGTTTGCCTTCATCGATGAGATGAGTGAGGTCAGCGACACCTACACCTTGGTGGACGTCTTGAGCTACGTCTTGCTGACCGCGCCCCGTCGTTTGTACGACATGTTGCCGATGGCGGCACTGATCGGTTGCCTGATCGGCCTTGGTAGCCTGGCCAGCCACAGCGAACTGACGATCATGCGCGCCGCCGGTGTGTCGGTCGGCCGGATCGTCTGGGCCGTCATGAAGCCGATGCTGGTGCTGATGGTGGCGGGGGTGCTGATCGGCGAGTACGTCGCGCCGGCCACCGAAGTCACCGCTCAGGCCAACCGTTCCCTGGCTCAGGGTGGCGGCGATGCACAGAGCGCCAAGCATGGCTTGTGGCATCGCCAGGGTGACGAGTTCATTCACGTCAACTCTGTGCAGCCGAACGGTCTGCTGTACGGCGTCACCCGTTATCGTTTCGACAATGAGCGTCATATGCTGTCGTCCAGCTTCGCCAAGCGGGCGAAGTTCGATCAGGATCACTGGCAGTTGAGCGACGTCACCACCACGCTGTTCCATGAAAAGAGCACCGAAGTGGTCACTGCACCGGAAGAGCGTTGGGATGTTGCCTTGAGTCCGCAACTGCTGAGCACGGTGGTGATGTCGCCTGACACGCTGTCGATCAGCGGTCTGTGGGGTTACATCCACTACCTGGCTGATCAGGGCCTGAGCAACGGCCGTTACTGGCTGGCATTTTGGGTCAAGGTGTTGCAGCCGCTGGTGACCGCCGCGCTGGTACTGATGGCGATTTCCTTTATCTTCGGGCCATTGCGCTCGGTGACCCTTGGTCAGCGGGTCTTCACTGGCGTGCTGGTCGGCTTCACCTTCCGCATCGTCCAGGATTTGCTGGGGCCTTCGAGCCTGGTGTTCGGTTTTTCGCCGCTGTTTGCGGTGTTGGTTCCGGCCGGTGTCTGTGCCCTGGCCGGTGTCTGGCTGTTGCGCCGAGCCGGCTGATCAGGGCGTTTCCCCGACCTCGCTGGTGATAAAAAACGCCCCTGTCGCAAGACCGGGGCGTTTTTGTAGGTGCCGTCTGACCTGCGAACGTGACGCTTGCGCCGTGGATCAGGTACAATTCCCGGCTATTTTTCGGCGGGCTATGCCTGCAGCCTTTTTGAGTGTTGATCCGTGAGTGATTTGAGTCATATCCGCAATTTCTCCATCATCGCCCACATTGACCATGGCAAGTCGACGCTGGCCGATCGCTTCATCCAGATGTGCGGCGGCCTTGCCGAGCGCGAAATGGAAGCCCAGGTGCTGGACTCCATGGACCTGGAACGTGAACGCGGGATCACCATCAAGGCCCACAGCGTCACCCTGTATTACACCGCTCGCGATGGCATCAAGTACCAGCTGAACTTCATTGACACCCCGGGCCACGTTGACTTCACCTACGAAGTCAGCCGGTCGCTGGCGGCCTGTGAAGGCGCGTTGCTGGTGGTCGATGCCGGTCAGGGCGTTGAAGCGCAGTCTGTAGCCAACTGCTACACGGCGATCGAGCAGGGCCTTGAAGTCATGCCGGTCCTGAACAAGATCGACCTGCCGCAGGCCGATCCGGACCGCGTCAAAGAAGAAATCGAAAAAATCATCGGCATCGATGCCACCGATGCGGTCGAGTGCAGTGCCAAGACCGGCCTGGGCGTCGACGAAGTGCTCGAACGCCTGGTTCACACCATTCCTGCGCCGACCGGCAACTACGAAGATCCGCTGCAAGCGTTGATCATCGACTCCTGGTTCGACAACTACCTGGGCGTCGTTTCCCTGGTCCGCGTGCGTCACGGTCGCGTGAAGAAGGGCGACAAGATCCTGGTCAAGTCCACCGGCAAGATCCACCTGGTGGACAGCGTCGGTGTCTTCAACCCGAAACACACCGCGACCGTTGACCTGAAAGCCGGCGAAGTGGGCTTCATCATTGCCGGCATCAAGGACATTCACGGTGCACCGGTCGGTGACACCCTGACCCTGAGCTCCACGCCGGACGTTGACGTGCTGCCAGGCTTCAAACGCATCCAGCCGCAGGTCTATGCCGGCCTGTTCCCGGTCAGCTCCGACGACTTCGAAGATTTCCGTGAAGCCCTGCAAAAGCTCACGCTCAACGATTCGTCCCTGCAGTACACCCCGGAAAGCTCCGACGCCCTGGGCTTTGGCTTCCGTTGCGGGTTCCTCGGCATGCTGCACATGGAAATCATCCAGGAGCGCCTGGAGCGCGAGTACGACCTGGACCTGATCACCACGGCGCCGACCGTAATTTTCGAGCTGTTGCTGAAAACCGGTGAAACGATTTACGTCGATAACCCGTCGAAGCTTCCAGACCTGTCCTCGATCGAAGACATGCGTGAACCGATCGTGCGGGCCAATATTCTTGTGCCGCAAGAGCACCTGGGCAACGTCATTACCCTGTGCATCGAGAAGCGTGGCGTGCAGCACGACATGCTGTTCCTCGGTACGCAGGTCCAGGTGACCTACGATTTGCCGATGAACGAAGTGGTCCTCGACTTCTTCGACCGTCTGAAGTCCACCAGTCGCGGCTATGCTTCGCTGGATTATCATTTCGATCGTTACCAGTCGGCTAATCTGGTGAAACTGGATGTGCTGATCAACGGTGACAAGGTCGACGCCCTGGCGCTGATCGTGCACAAGGATAACGCGCACTACAAAGGTCGCCAGTTGACCGAGAAGATGAAAGAACTGATTCCGCGCCAGATGTTCGACGTCGCGATCCAGGCCGCCATTGGCGGGCAGATCATTGCGCGGACCTCCGTCAAGGCACTCAGAAAGAACGTATTGGCCAAATGCTACGGCGGTGACGTTAGCCGTAAGAAAAAACTGCTTGAAAAGCAAAAGGCCGGTAAGAAACGCATGAAGCAAGTCGGCAACGTGGAAATTCCACAAGAAGCCTTCCTTGCGGTGCTCAGGTTGGATAGTTAGGTCCTATGTCACTAAATTTCCCGCTGTTGCTGGTCATCGCCGTGTTCGTCTGCGGCCTGTTGGCGTTGCTCGATCTGCTGTTCCTGGCGCCTCGGCGCCGGGCTGCCATCAACTCCTATCAGGGGAGTGTCAGCCAGGCTGACATGGTGGTCGTCGAGAAACTGAACAAAGAGCCGCTGCTGGTCGAATACGGCAAGTCGTTCTTCCCGGTGTTGTTCATCGTGCTGGTGCTGCGTTCGTTCCTGGTGGAGCCGTTCCAGATTCCTTCCGGCTCGATGAAACCGACCCTGGACGTCGGCGACTTCATTCTGGTGAACAAGTTTTCTTACGGGATCCGCTTGCCGGTGATCGACAAGAAAGTCATCGAAGTCGGTGATCCGCAGCGCGGCGATGTGATGGTGTTCCGCTACCCGAGCGATCCGAACGTCAACTACATCAAGCGTGTGGTGGGCCTGCCGGGTGACCAGATTCGCTACACCGCCGACAAGCGTCTGTTCGTCAACGGTGAATCGATTGCCGAACAACTGGTCGGCTCCGAGCCGGGCACGTTGGGCAGTGCCGAGCTCTACAAGGAAAAACTCGGTGTCGCCGAGCACCTGATTCGCAAGGAGATGAGCCGCTATCGCGCATCGCCGGACCGTTCATGGACCGTGCCGGCCGGGCACTACTTCATGATGGGCGACAACCGCGACAACTCCAACGACAGTCGCTACTGGGACGATCCGAGCATTCCCAAGGATCTGCTGGGCATGGTTCCCGACAAGAATATCGTCGGCAAGGCCTTCGCAGTCTGGATGAGCTGGCCGGAACCCAAACTCAGTCACCTGCCGAATTTCTCGCGGGTTGGCCTGATCAAGTAATCACACACGGCGCTGTTGAACACAGCGCCGAATGCATTTCTGGAGTCGGCACAATCGGCGCCAGAGGCATGAAAACAACGATATTCAGGACGTAATTTTTGAACACAGCGTTAATTGTCCCAAGCCTGCGTCGTATCACGGCCATGGCGGTGGAATCCAGCCACGAACTCAGCGTGGGTAAACCGTGAGCGTCTCCTTAAGCCGTCTAGAGCGTCAGCTCGGCTACACCTTCAAGGATCAGGAGCTGATGGTCCTGGCCCTGACTCACCGCAGTTTTGCCGGGCGCAACAACGAACGCCTGGAATTCCTCGGTGATGCCATCCTCAACTTCGTCGCTGGCGAGGCGCTGTTCGATCGCTTCCCGCTGGCCCGTGAAGGCCAGTTGTCGCGTTTGCGCGCACGTCTGGTGAAAGGTGAGACGCTGGCCGTACTGGCCCGCGGTTTCGATCTGGGCGAATACCTGCGCCTGGGCTCCGGTGAGTTGAAAAGCGGCGGGTTCCGTCGCGAGTCGATTCTGGCCGATGCCCTCGAAGCGTTGATCGGTGCGATCTACCTGGACGCTGGCATGGACATGGCGCGCGAACGCGTGCTGGCCTGGCTGGCCGGTGAGTTCGAAGGCCTGACGCTGGTCGACACCAACAAAGATCCAAAAACCCGCCTGCAGGAATTCCTGCAATCGCGTGGTTGCGAGCTGCCGCGTTACGAAGTGGTGGATATCCAGGGTGAGCCGCATTGCCGGACGTTCTTCGTCGAATGTGAAATCACCTTACTGAATGAAAAAAGCCGAGGTCAGGGTGTGAGTCGTCGTATTGCCGAACAGGTAGCGGCCGCCGCAGCACTGATTGCCCTGGGTGTGGAGAATGGCAATGACTGATTCAACTGCAACTCGCTGTGGCTATGTTGCCATCGTCGGCCGTCCCAACGTGGGCAAGTCCACGCTGCTGAACCACATCCTGGGTCAGAAACTGGCGATCACCTCGCGCAAGCCGCAAACCACCCGCCACAACATGCTGGGCATCAAGACCGAAGGCGCCATCCAGGCTGTCTACGTCGACACCCCGGGCATGCACAAGGGCGGCGAAAAGGCCCTGAACCGCTACATGAACAAGACCGCCTCGGCGGCGTTGAAAGACGTCGACGTGGTGATCTTCGTGGTGGATCGCACCAAGTGGACCGACGAAGACCAGATGGTCCTCGAGCGCGTCCAGTACGTGACCGGCCCGCTGATCGTGGCGCTGAACAAGACCGATCGCATCGAAGACAAAGCCGAACTGATGCCGCACCTGAGCTGGTTGCAGGAGCAGCTGCCGAACGCGCAGATCATGCCGATCTCGGCCCAGCACGGGCACAACCTTGAAGCGCTGGAGCGGGTGATTGCCGGTTACCTGCCGGAAAACGATCACTTCTTCCCGGAAGACCAGATCACCGACCGCAGCAGCCGTTTCCTCGCCGCAGAACTGGTGCGCGAGAAAATCATGCGCCAGATGGGCGCCGAGCTGCCGTACCAGATCACCGTCGAAATCGAAGAGTTCAAGCAGCAGGGCAAAACCCTGCACATCCATGCCTTGATCCTTGTCGAGCGTGACGGCCAGAAGAAAATCATCATTGGCGACAAGGGCGAGCGCATTAAGCGCATCGGCACCGAGGCGCGCAAGGATATGGAATTGCTGTTCGACTCCAAGATCATGCTTAACCTGTGGGTGAAAGTGAAAGGCGGCTGGTCCGACGACGAGCGCGCATTGCGTTCGCTGGGCTACGGCGACCTGTAACACCGGATCCAGATACACCGAAGAACCCCTGTGGGAGCGAGCCTGCTCGCGATGAGGACCTGAAATTCAACATTACTGTTGACTGACAGACCGCAATCG
>NZ_JASCOM010000170.1:0-12886 GCF_029959925.1 Pseudomonas sp. PS02303 | reverse complement strand
GCCGAGCCCCAAGGGGCTCGGCCTTCTGCCCTTCTACTTACAAGCTAGGGAATGCGAATTGCGACGCTTCATGGCTCGCACGCTGCGGCCAGCGCTGGGTAATGGCCTTGCGACGGGTATAGAAGCGCACGCCATCCGGGCCATACGCATGCAGATCGCCAAACAGCGAACGCTTCCAGCCACCGAAGCTGTGATAAGCAACCGGCACCGGCAACGGCACGTTGACGCCGACCATGCCGACTTCGATCTCATCACAGAACAACCGCGCCGCTTCCCCATCACGGGTGAAGATGCAGGTGCCGTTGCCATATTCGTGATCGTTGATCAGTTGCATCGCCTCTTCCAGGCTGTTGACCCGAACCACACACAACACTGGCCCGAAAATCTCTTCTTTATAGATGCGCATCTCTGGCGTGACGTTGTCGAACAGGCAGCCACCCAGGAAGAAACCTTCCTCATGACCGGCCACGCTCAATCCACGACCATCAACCACCAGGGACGCGCCCGAAGAAACGCCGTCTTCTATATAGCCACTGACTTTATCGCGAGCCTGACCGGAAACCAGTGGCCCCATGTCCAGCCCACAGGAAGTACCCGCACCGATTTTCAGCGCCTTGATTTGCGGTACCAACTTGGCCACCAACGCATCCGCCACCTGGTCGCCCACACACACGGCCACCGAGATCGCCATGCAACGCTCGCCGCAAGAACCGTAAGCCGCGCCCATCAGTGCGCTCACCGCGTTGTCCAGATCCGCATCCGGCATCAGCACCGCATGGTTCTTCGCGCCGCCCAGTGCCTGGACGCGTTTGCCGCGCTTGGTGCCTTCGGCGTAGATGTATTCGGCAATCGGCGTCGAGCCAACGAAGCTCAGCGCTTTGACTTCCGGCGCTTCGATCAGCGCGTCCACCGCCGCCTTGTCGCCATGCACCACACTCAGCACACCTTTAGGCAGGCCGGCTTCGATCAATAGTTGAGCGATCAACAGCGTCGAGCTTGGATCACGCTCGGACGGTTTGAGGATGAAGCAGTTACCGCAGACAATCGCCAGTGGATACATCCACAGCGGAACCATGGCCGGGAAGTTGAACGGAGTAATACCCGCCACCACGCCCAACGGCTGGAAGTCCGACCAGGCATCGATGTTCGGACCGACGTTACGGCTGTACTCGCCCTTGAGGATTTCCGGCGCTGCGCAGGCGAACTCAACGTTCTCGATTCCGCGCTTCAGTTCACCGGCAGCATCTTCCAGGGTCTTGCCATGCTCTTCACTGATCAACTGGGCGATACGCGCTTCGTTCTGCTCCAGCAGTTGCTTGAAGCGGAACATCACCTGAGCACGTTTGGCCGGCGGCGTGTTACGCCAGGCCGGGAACGCAGCCTTGGCCGAGTCGATGGCTTTCTGAATGGTTTCGCGGCTGGCCAAAGGCAGCTTGTGGATGGCCTGGCCGGTGGACGGGTTGAACACGTCGGCCGTGCGACCGTCTTCGGTCACCAGTTCGCCATTGATCAAATGCGGGATAAGGCTCATGCGGGGCTCCTGAAAATTTGTCCACGAGACGCCCTTCAAAGGGCGCCTCTATATAGAAGGGAAAATCATTCGATTTTGTTCAGCACTTCGCCGACCGCGTCGAACAGACGATCAAGGTCTTGCGGCTTGCTGTTGAAGGTTGGGCCGAACTGCAGGGTGTCGCCGCCGAAGCGCACGTAGAACCCGGCTTTCCACAGAGCCATGCCCGCTTCGAACGGACGCACGATGGCGTCGCCATCACGCGGTGCGATTTGGATCGCGCCTGCCAGACCGTAGTTACGAATATCGATAATGTTTTTCGAGCCCTTCAGGCCGTGCAGCGCATTTTCGAAATGTGGCGCGACTTCAGCCACGTTCTGCACCAGGTTTTCCTTTTGCAGCAGGTCGAGTGCAGCCAGGCCAGCGGCGCAAGCCACCGGGTGCGCGGAGTAGGTGTAACCGTGCGGGAATTCCACCGCGTACTCTGGCGTCGCCTGGTTCATGAAGGTCTGGTAGATCTCGGAGCTGGCAATCACCGCACCCATCGGAATCGCGCCGTTGGTGACTTGCTTGGCGATGCACATCAGGTCCGGGGTCACACCGAAGCTGTCGGCGCCGAACATCGAACCGGTGCGGCCGAAACCGGTGATCACTTCGTCGAACACCAGCAGGATGTTGTGTTGATCGCAGATCTCGCGCAGACGCTTCAGATAACCCTGCGGCGGAACCAGCACGCCAGCGGAACCGGCCATTGGCTCGACGAATACGGCGGCGATGTTCGAAGCGTCATGCAGCTCGATCAGCTTGAGCAGTTCATCGGCCAAGGCGATACCGCCCTCCGTCGGCATACCACGGGAATAGGCATTGCTCGCCAGCAAGGTGTGCGGCAGGTGATCGACGTCCATCATCGCCTGACCGAACATTTTGCGGTTGCCGTTCACGCCACCGAGGCTGGTGCCGGCGATGTTCACACCGTGATAGCCACGGGCACGACCGATCATTTTGGTCTTGGTGGCCTGGCCTTTCAGACGCCAGTAAGCACGCACCATCTTCACCGCCGTGTCAGCGCACTCGGAGCCCGAGTCAGTGAAGAACACGTGATTCAGATTGCCCGGCGTCAGATCGGTGATTTTCTCGGCCAGTTGAAACGACAACGGATGGCCGTACTGGAAGCCTGGCGAGTAATCGAGGGTGCCCAACTGCTTGGCAACCGCTTCCTGGATTTCCTTGCGAGTGTGCCCGGCGCCGCAGGTCCACAGACCCGACAGCGAATCGTAGACCTTGCGCCCCTTGTCGTCCGTCAACCAACTGCCCTCAGCAGCAACGATCAGTCGTGGATCGCGCTGGAAATTACGGTTGGCGGTGTAGGGCATCCAGTGGGCATCGAGCTTGAGCTGGCTGGCCAAAGGAGATCGGGCGTTTTCGGGCAAGTTCATGGGCAAAACCTCGCAGGGCAATAAGCGGCATAGAGATCAAAAGCGTTCTTGCAGCTAAATTGCCACGAGGATAAAGTCGTTGAAATCCAACTCTTCTAACGTTCAGTCAGCCATCCACTAAACTTTGAGTAATTAAAGCATGAGCAGCCGTCGCCCCGATCCGCTGGCGCAAGTCAGTGACTTTGATATCCGCCTGCTTCGGATCTTTCGCAGTGTGGTGGAGTGCGGAGGCTTTTCTGCGGCAGAGTCGGTATTGGGGATCGGCCGCTCGGCCATCAGCCAGCAGATGAGCGATCTGGAACAGCGCCTCGGTCTGCGTTTATGCCAACGCGGTCGCGCCGGATTTTCCCTGACCGAGGAAGGTCGCGAGGTCTATCAATCGGCCTTGCAGCTATTAAGTGCGCTGGAAAGTTTTCGCACTGAGGTCAACGGCCTGCACCAACACTTGCGCGGCGAATTGACCATAGGCCTGACCGACAACCTGGTCACCCTGCCCCACATGCGCATCACCCATGCGCTGGCACAGCTGAAGGAACGCGGGCCGGACGTGCAGATTCAGATCCGCATGATCGCGCCAAATGAAGTTGAACAAGGGGTGCTCGACGGTCGATTGCATGTCGGCGTGGTGCCGCAGGCCAGCGCACTGTCGGGGCTGGAATATCAGCCGCTTTATAGCGAACGCTCGCTGCTGTATTGCGCGGTCGGTCATCCATTGTTTTATGTCGACGATAAACAACTGGATGACGAGCGCCTCAATAGCCAGGACGCCATCGCGCCGACCTTCCGTTTGCCCGCGGAAATCCAGGCCCATTACCAGGCGCTCAATTGCACCGCCAGTGCCTCGGACCGTGAGGGCATGGCCTTCCTGATCCTGACCGGACGCTTCATCGGCTACCTGCCGGACCATTACGCCAGCCTCTGGGTGCAGCAAGGTCGATTGCGGGCGCTGAAACCCAACGTGCGTTTTTATGACCTGAGCCTCGCATCGGTCACGCGCAAGGGCCGGCGCCCACATTTGGTGCTGGAAAGCTTCCTCGAAAGCCTGGCCGCGACACGTTGAAAGTGGCGAAAGCCTGCAGGAGCGAAGCTTGCTCGCGAAGGCGTTGTGTCAGCTGCATTAATGTCGACTGACACGCCGCTTTTGCGAGCAATCACTGCGCCTACAGGAGTTGTGGTGTTCAGGTTTTATTGCGTCAGGACTTGTCTGGAGCTTGTGGGTGCGCTATCAACGCAGTGGCTACACCCATCCACTTGTCCGGAAGTGCCTATGACCTTTGAAGTCCCCGCTCACGGCGGCAAACCCGCCAGCCGCATTCGTCAGAAGAACGAAGAGACCATCATCAAAGCCGCCGAAGACGAATTTGCCCGTCACGGTTTCAAAGGCACCAGCATGAACACCATCGCCCTGAATGCCGGTTTGCCCAAGGCGAACCTGCATTACTACTTCACCAACAAACTCGGTTTGTACGTGGCGGTGTTGAGCAACATCCTTGAGTTATGGGACAGCACCTTTAATACCTTGACTGCCGAGGATGATCCGGCCGAAGCGCTGACGCGTTATATCCGCGCCAAAATGGAATTCTCCCGTCGCCAGCCGCAAGCCTCGCGGATCTTCGCCATGGAAGTGATCAGTGGCGGCGAATGCCTGACCGAGTATTTCAATCAGGACTATCGCGCCTGGTTCCAGGGCCGGGCGGCGGTGTTCCAGGCGTGGATCGACGCCGGCAAGATGGACCCGGTCGACCCGGTAAACCTGATCTTCCTGCTGTGGGGCAGTACCCAGCATTACGCCGACTTCGCCACCCAGATCTGCCGTGTCAGCGGCCGCACCAAGCTGACCAAGCAAGACATGGAAGACGCCGGCAACAACCTGATCCGCATCATCCTCAAGGGCTGCGGCCTCACGCCAGCTATCTAAGACACTTATGCCTTTTACCCTCAGCGGTTTTTGCGAATACCGCGAAGAGATTCGCAAAAGCCGTTTCATCACGTTCGCCACGTCGATCGCAAGCCCTGCCGACGCCCAGGCGTTCATCGATCAGCACAGCGACTTGAATGCCTCGCACAACTGCTGGGCCTGGAAGCTCGGCGACCAATACCGCAGCAATGACGATGGCGAACCGGGCGGCACCGCAGGACGACCGATTCTGGCGGCCATCGAAGCGCAGGATTGTGATCAGGTCGCAGTGCTGGTGATTCGTTGGTACGGCGGCATTCAATTGGGCACCGGCGGCCTCGCCCGGGCCTATGGCGGTGGCGCCAACAAGTGCCTGCAAGGCGCGGCGAAAGTCGAGCTGATCAGTCGGGTACCGGTGAGCTGTACCTGTGCGTTTGGTGAGTTGGCGCTGGTGAAACTGCGCGTCGCTGAATCGGGAGGTTTGGTGGTGGAAGAAACCTTCACCGCCAACGGCGTGGACTTGCAATTGGCGATCGGCAAAGAGCACATCACGACCCTGCAAACTCAGCTCGCCGACCTGAGTCGCGGGCGCATTGTGTTGCAGCACTGATCGCACCAACACCGTTCACCGCCCTTTTATCGAGCCTGTTCAGATGCCCACATCTGCTGTGCACCCGGCTGTGGATAACCTGAGCACATCCTGCTGTAACCCTTCTGTCATGCGGCTTTGCGGGCTTTGCTCATTTTTCGTCCAACTTTCCATACAAACCACTAATTTTACGAAAAAACAAACAGTTAGCGTCGGTTATCACCTTTAGAAGATAGCCGCACAGTGCTTATGCCCGTGCTTTCGGCTTGCGCACAAATACTGTGGAACAACCTGTGGATAACCCGTTCATGACTGGCTCTGCCCTATATCCGGCATAGGTTGCGGTGTGTTGCTCGTTTTTTGATCAATACCCGACGGGCAAAAGCAGAGCCTGATCAAGCACTTTGCCCCTAAGTAGTGCTTGATCGACGATCAAAAGATGGCGAGGCCGCGCCCTCAATGCCTTTGCCAGCAAGGATTTTCTGTTTTCCTGACTCAATGGCCAGGAAATTGCTTTATCCACAGGCATAACTCCTATCGACCCGAGCCTGTCATGCCCAACCCCGTGCCGATCCCCGATCAAACGCCTCGACTGCAACTGCGCAAAATCAGCAAACGTTACCCCGGCTGCCTGGCCAACGACGCCATCGACCTGAGCATTGCTCCCGGGGAAATCCACGCCCTGCTCGGCGAAAACGGTGCGGGCAAAAGTACGTTGATGAAGATCATCTATGGCGTCACACACGCCGATTCCGGGGAAATGATCTGGCAGGGCGGGCGCGTGAACATGCGCAATCCGGCGCAGGCTCGCGCACTGGGGATCGGCATGGTGTTCCAGCATTTCTCGCTGTTCGAAACCCTCAGCGTGGCGCAGAACATTGCCCTGGCAATGGGTGCGGCGTCCGGCACGCCGAAGCAGCTTGAGCCAAAAATTCGTGAAGTCTCCCGACGCTACGGCATGGCGCTGGAACCGGAGCGCCTTGTCCATAGTCTGTCGATCGGCGAGCGGCAACGGGTGGAAATCGTTCGTTGCTTGATGCAGGACATCCGCCTGCTGATTCTCGATGAGCCGACTTCCGTGCTTACGCCGCAGGAGGCTGACGACCTCTTCATCACCCTGCGCCGGCTCGCGGCCGAGGGTTGCAGCATTCTGTTCATCAGCCACAAGCTCGGTGAAGTGCGCGCGTTATGTCACAGCGCTACGGTGCTGCGCGGCGGTCGGGTGGCCGGGCATTGCGTGCCGTCCGAGTGTTCGGATCAGCAATTGGCGAGGTTGATGGTGGGGGAAGCCGCCGAGCTGATTACCGATTATCCGAAGGTGATCGGCGGTGACTCGTTTTTGAATGTGAGCGGATTGTCGTGGCACAACCCGGACCCGTTCGGCTGCTCCCTGACGGACATTGGCCTCGAAGTGCGCAGCGGCGAGATCGTCGGAATCGCCGGTGTTGCAGGCAATGGTCAGGATGAATTGCTGGCCCTGCTCAGCGGTGAAGAACGGTTGAGCCGAAACGATAACGGGACGATCCGTTTCGGCGGGCAGCCGGTCGCCGATTTGCGGCCCGATGCGCGACGCCACCTCGGCCTCGCGTTCGTTCCCGCCGAGCGTTTGGGCCACGGCGCGGTGCCCGAACTGAGCCTCGCCAACAACGCCCTGCTCACCGCGTTTCAACAAGGGCTGGTCAGCAACGGCCTGATTCAGCGGGCCAAGGTCGAAGCCTTGGCGGCAGAAATCATCCGTCGTTTTGGCGTGAAAACACCCGATACCCAAGCGCCGGCCCGCAGTCTGTCCGGCGGCAATTTGCAGAAATTCATCCTCGGCCGCGAGATCCTTCAGCAACCGAAATTGCTGGTGGCCGCGCACCCGACCTGGGGCGTGGACGTCGGCGCCGCCGCCACCATTCACCGAGCGTTGATTGCCTTGCGCGATGCCGGTGCGGCGATCCTGGTGATCAGCGAAGACCTCGACGAATTGTTCCAGATCAGCGACCGGCTCGGTGCCTTGTGCAGCGGACGCCTGTCGCCGCTCAGGGCCACGGTCGACACGCGCCTGATCGATGTCGGCGGCTGGATGGCCGGCCAGTTCGACGCCCCTCAAACACTCGCATCCGCAACGGTTTAACGGAGTTTCACATGCTGCTTTCTCTCGAACCCCGTGGCCAGCAATCGCGCCTGATGCTGTGGTGCTCGCCGTTGCTGGCCGCGGCCCTGACATTGGGCTGCGGCTCGCTGTTGTTTATTGCGTTGGGTCATGACCCGCTGCTCACGCTGCACACCCTGCTGATTGCGCCGGTCAGCGACTTGTATGGTGTCTCCGAACTGTTGGTCAAAGCGTTGCCTATTTTGCTCTGCGCGCTGGGGCTGGCCGTGGCGTATCAGGCGCGGATCTGGAACATCGGCGCCGAAGGCCAATTGCTGCTCGGCGCCCTGGCCGGCAGTGCGCTGGCGGTGAATATCATCAATATGCAAAGTCGCTGGGCGCTGGTGCTGATCCTGCTGGTCGGCACGTTGGCCGGTGCCGCGTGGGGCGGGCTGACGGCGTGGTTGCGCACGCGTTTCAATGCCAACGAAATCCTCACCAGCATCATGCTCAATTACATCGCGCTGAACCTGCTGCTGTTCTGCGTGCATGGGCCGTTGAAGGACCCGGCCGGGTTCAACTTTCCGGAGTCGGCGATGTTCGGCGATGCCAGCCGTTTGCCGCTGTTGATGGAAGACGGTCGGGTTCACGCCGGGGTGTATTTCGCCCTGCTCGCGTTGGTGGCGGTCTGGGTTTTGCTGCAGAAAAGCTTTGTCGGTTTCCAGATAAAAGTGCTCGGGCTGGACAAGCGTGCAGCGGGTTTCGTCGGGTTTCGCGAGAAGCGGCTGATCTGGCTGGCGCTGTTGATCAGCGGCGGATTGGCAGGGCTGGCCGGAGTGAGCGAAGTCACCGGGCCGATCGGCCAACTGGTGCCGCAGGTCTCGCCGGGTTATGGCTATGCCGCTATCACGGTGGCGTTTCTAGGGCGGCTCAACCCCATCGGCATTCTGTTTTCCAGCCTGCTGATGGCGTTGCTGTACATCGGCGGCGAGAGCGCGCAAATGAGCATGAACCTGCCGCAAGCCATCACCCAGTTGTTCCAGGGAATGATGCTGTTTTTCCTGTTGGCCAGTGACGTGCTGATTCTTTACCGACCGCGTTTGAACCTGCGCTGGACTCGCCGCACACAAGCCACCGCTGTACACGCCGGAGCGCTGTGATGGATATCGATCTGCTGAGCAATATTTTCTACGCCATGGTCCGTTGCGGCACGCCGTTGCTGTTGGTGGCCCTGGGCGAATTGATCTGTGAGAAAAGCGGCGTCCTGAATCTGGGTCAGGAAGGCATGATGCTGTTTGGCGCAGTGATCGGTTTTATCGTCGCCCTGAACAGCGGCAACCTGTGGCTTGGCGTGTTGCTGGCGATGCTTGCCGGGATGCTGTTGTCGTCGCTGTTTGCGCTGGTGGCGCTGGTGTTCAATGCCAATCAGGTGGCCACCGGATTGGCACTGACGATTTTCGGCGTGGGCCTGTCGACGTTTGTCGGCGCGGCGTGGGTCGGTAAACCACTGGCCGGTTTTGAGCCGGTGGCGATTCCTTACCTGAGTGAAATCCCTTTGATCGGGCGAATGCTGTTCGCGCAGGATTTGCTGGTGTATCTGTCGTTCGCGTTGTTTGCGCTGGTAGCGTGGGTGATTCTGAAAAGTCGCGTCGGGCTGATCATACAAGCGGTCGGGGAAAGCCCGGAGGCGGCCAGTGCCATGGGCTTGCCGGTGTTGGGTGTGCGTGCACTGGCGGTGCTGTTTGGCGGCGCGATGGCCGGTTTGGCGGGGGCTTATTTGTCCCTGGCCTATACGCCGATGTGGGCGGAAAACATGAGTGCCGGCCGTGGCTGGATTGCCTTGGCGCTGGTGGTGTTTGCCAGTTGGCGAGTGTGGCGATTGCTGCTGGGGGCGTACCTGTTCGGGCTCGCGAGCATCCTGCACCTGGTGGCGCAGGGTTTGGGGCTGGCGATTCCGTCGAGCCTGTTGGCGATGTTGCCGTATGTCGCGACGATTGTGGTGTTGGTGCTGTTGTCGCGGGACGCGGTGCGCACACGGTTGTATGCGCCGGTGTCGTTGGGGCAGCCGTGGCAGGCGGGGCATTAAGGTTGACCCGGCCGGCCTCTTCGCGGGCAAGTCGGAGCGGCGCGGCGCTCGCTCCTACAGGTCCAGTGCCGATTTCACGGATTGCGCAAACCTGTAGGCGCGAGGCTTGCCCGCTAAGGCTGCCGAACCGGCAACACTTGAGCCACGCCCCACGCCAATTCAAAGACCAGAAAAATCACCAACAGCGAACTGGCGCCATGGACCAAGGCATAAAGCTGCCAAGCCGAAAACAGAAACCGCCCCACCGCGTCATACCGCCCAAACACCTGCTGCGGATCACGAATCCGCAGCACCGCCCAGACACACACAATCGACCCCAGCAGATTCGCCATCAACATGTGCATCGGCTCGAACGGCGGCAACTCGCCCGGCAAATCGAACGCCTGACTCACAGTCAACAACACCCCGTGCAACGCGGCAAAACTCCACGGCGTGATAAACGCTGCCGTCACGATCAAGTCATACCAGGCGCTGCCCCGCACCACCCGGCGATATTGCGTTGAAGTCCACATCGGCCTTGCTCCATAAATTCAGGGAGCAACAAGGCTAAAGCCTGGAGTATGCTCCAAGGTCAAGCCCCTCTTGAGACGTCATGATGCGCATCGGTGAATTAGCCCAGGCCAGCGCCGTCAGCCGCGACACGCTGCGCTTCTACGAGCAGCGCGGACTGATCGCCGCACAACGCAGTGCCAACGGCTATCGCGACTACCCGCCAGACATGGTGCAACTGGTGTTGTACATCAAGACAGCTCAACGGTTGGGCTTTACCCTCGGCGAGATCGGCAACAGCGTCGCCTCTATCTGGCAATCGCCGGATCCTGACAGCGCCGTCACGCAGTTGCTGCAAGACAAACTCAAGCTGATTGAAACCCGTATGGACGAACTCGGTGCATTGCGCCACGAGTTGCAACAACGGCTCGGTCAGCGTTGTCCACTGAGCCCATGATCCTCATTTATCAAGGAAGCCACTCATGTCCAAGGCAAAAACCGCACTCATCATCGGTGCCTCCCGGGGCCTGGGCCTCGGCCTGGTGAAAACCCTGCTGGCCGACGGCTGGCAAGTCACCGCCACCGTGCGCAACCCGCAGAACGCCGAGGCGCTGCAGGCGTTGGGCAAGGTGCGGATCGAGAAGCTCGACATGGACGATCAGCAGGCGGTCATCGCCCTGAGCCAACAGCTCAAGGGTGAAGTGTTCGATTTGCTATTCGTGAATGCCGGGGTCAAGGGGCCGGACGTTCAGACGCCGGGCGGCGCGACGTTGGCCGAGGTCGGTCAATTGTTTTTCACCAACGCCGTGGCGCCGATCAACCTGGCACAACGTTTTGCCGGGCAGATTCGCCCGGAGACCGGCGTGCTGGCGTTCATGAGCTCGGTGCTGGGCAGCGTGACCATGCCGGACGCGCCGGAGCTGGCGTTGTACAAGGCCAGTAAAGCGGCGCTGAATTCCATGACCAACAGCTTCGTTACGCAACTGGGCGAGCAGAAACTCACCGTGCTGTCGTTGCATCCGGGTTGGGTGAAGACCGACATGGGCGGTGAAGGCGCCGATATCGACGTGGAAACCAGTACGCGCGGGTTGGTCGATCAGGTGAATGCGTACACCGGCAAGGGTGGGCATCACTTCGTGAATTACAGAGGCGAAACCATTCCCTGGTAAACACCACCCTCGCGCCTACAGGATTTCATTCCACATAAGGTTTGCGTCGTCTGGTCGGGCAGGACTTGCCGGCCAGGCGGTTTTGTTTGAAACTCCGCACCTCGTCCCCGCGGCGACCCTGGATCAGCAGACAGGGTAATCACTGAGCTGGCTAACCTGAACCCCACTTTCAGAGGAGCCGGCCAATATGCCTGCGACCCGTACCTGGCTAAAAAATCCCCTCGCCATTTTCACTGCCAATGACCTCGATGCCCGTGGCGGCCTGGTGGTGCAAGACGGCGTGATCGTCGAAGTGCTCGCCGCTGGCCAGCAACCGTCCGCGCCCTGCGGACACGTCTTCGATGCCCGCGAGCATGTGATCCTGCCGGGCCTGATCAACACCCATCACCACTTCTATCAAACCCTGACCCGCGCCTGGGCGCCGGTGGTCAATCAGCCGTTGTTCCCGTGGCTGAAAACCCTCTACCCGGTCTGGGCCCGCCTCACCCCTGAAAAACTCGCCCTCGCCACGAAAGTCGCGCTGGCTGAGTTGCTGCTGTCCGGCTGCACCACCGCCGCCGATCACCACTACCTGTTCCCGGAAGGCCTGGAAAACGCGATCGACGTGCAAGTCGAAAGCGTTCGCGAACTGGGCATGCGCGCCATGCTGACGCGCGGGTCCATGAGCCTGGGTGAAAAGGACGGCGGCCTGCCACCGCAGCAGACCGTGCAGGAAGGCGAAGTGATCCTCGCGGACAGCCAGCGCTTGATCGCCGAGTACCACGAGCGTGGTGATGGTGCGCAAATTCAGATCGCCCTGGCGCCGTGTTCACCGTTTTCGGTGACACCGGAAATCATGTCCGCCAGCGCCGAACTGGCAAACAAACTCGACGTGCGTCTGCACACGCACTTGGCCGAAACCCTCGACGAAGAAGACTTCTGCCTGCAACGCTTCGGCCTGCGCACCGTGGATTATCTGGACAGCGTCGGCTGGCTCGGGCCACGCACCTGGCTCGCGCACGGCATCCACTTCAACCCGGACGAAATCGCCCGCCTCGGCGCCGCCGGCACCGGGATTTGCCATTGCCCGAGTTCGAACATGCGCCTGGCCTCCGGCATTTGCCCGACCCTGGACCTGACCGCTGCCGGTGCGTTGCTCGGCCTGGGCGTGGATGGATCGGCGTCCAACGATGCGTCGAACATGATGCTCGAAACCCGTCAGGCGCTATACATTCAGCGGCTACGTTATGGCGCGCAGAAGATCACCCCGGAACTGGTTCTGGGTTGGGCAACCAAGGGGTCGGCGAGTTTGTTGGGCCGTTCCGATATCGGCGAACTGGCGGTGGGCAAGCAGGCGGATCTGGCGTTGTTCAAGCTCGATGAGCTGCGCTTCTCCGGCAGTCATGATCCGGTGTCGGCGTTGCTGCTGTGCGGTGCCGATCGCGCGGATCGGGTGATGATTGGTGGCAAATGGCGGGTGATTGACGGGCAGGTTGAAGGGCTGGATCTCAAAGGCCTGATCGCCGATCACAGCCAGGCGGCCCGGCAGCTAATCGCCGGCGTCTGATACAACACAAATCAAACTGTAGGAGTGAGCCTGCTCGCGATAGCGGTGTGTCAGACAACCTCAATGTCGACTGACACACCGCTATCG